>UQVV01000183.1 GCA_900544635.1 uncultured Cloacibacillus sp.
GCGGGGCTGTACAGGAGGCTCGCCGAAAAATCGGAGGACGGGGAGGACGAACGATGAAACAGGCGCTCAACACGCTTTTCATAACGACGCCGGGGACGTGGCTCTCGCTGAGGAACAACAACGTCGTCGTGAAAATCGACGGCGTGGAGAAGAACGCGGTTAGCATTGGCATTCTTGAATCGATACTGTGCTTCGGGCAGGTGAACGCGACCTTTCCGCTCATGGGCTACTGCGCGGAAAAGGGCGTCAATTTCGCCTTCTTCGGCGAAAACGGAAAATTCCTCGGCCGCGTGCAGGGGCCTGTCCACGGCAACGTCCTGCTGCGCCGCGGGCAGTACAGAATCGCGGACGACGACGCGCAGGCAGCCTCGATAGTCCGCTGCGTCCTGCTCGGCAAGCTCGCGAACACGAAGGCCGCCCTTCGCCGCTTCATGCGCGACCATCCGCCAGAGGGCGCGGCGGGCGAGAAATTCCGCGCCGCGGTCTCGACCGTCGAGGCGCTCGCAGCGCAGATAAAAGACTCGCGCGACACGGACGAAATGCGCGGCTTCGAGGGTACGGCGGCGCGCGCCTACTTCGACGTTTTCGACGGCATGATACTGCACCAGAAGGAGGGCTTCAAATTCGCCGGGCGCACCAAGCGCCCGCCGCTCGACGCCGTCAACGCGATGCTCTCCTTCGTTTACGCGCTGCTCGCGAACGACGCCGAGGCGGCGCTTGAGGGCGTCGGCCTCGACCCCGCGGTCGGCTTCCTGCACAAAGACCGATCGGGCCGCAGCAGCCTCGCGCTCGACCTCATGGAGGAATTCCGCCCGTGGCTCGCCGACAGGCTCGTACTCTCGATGATAAACAAGCAGCAGGTGAAGCCCGAAAATTTCAGGACGACCGAAAGCGGCGCGGTCACGATGGACGACGGCGCGCGCAAGAAAATCCTCGCGGAATGGCACGACCGCAAACAGGACGAGATAACGCATCCGTACACCGGAGAAAAAATGCCGCTCGGCATGGTTCCGCACATGCAGGCGATGCTCCTCGCGCGCCGCATACGCGGCGACATGAAGGAATATCCGCCCTTCGTCTGGAAATAGGAGGAACGCGAAATGATGCTCGTGGTAGTCAGCTACGACGTGAACACGCAGAGCGAAGGCGGGCAGCGCCGGCTGCGCAAGGTGGCGAAGCTCTGCGAAAGCCGCGGCCAACGAGTGCAGTTCTCCGTATTCGAGTGCCTCGTCGACCCCGTTGAGTGGAAAGAGCTCAAATTCCAGCTTGAACAGGCCATAGACAAAGAGACCGACAGCCTGCGCTACTACTTCCTCGGCAAGAACTGGAGAACCCACGTCGAACACTGCGGCGCGAAAGAACCCTACGACCCGCAGGGGCTTCTGATACTGTAAAATTACGGAACGGCGGCGCGCGCGGCGAAAGGCGCGCGTGC
Organism: uncultured Cloacibacillus sp.; assembly: GCA_900544635.1. Taxonomy (GTDB): domain Bacteria; phylum Synergistota; class Synergistia; order Synergistales; family Synergistaceae; genus Caccocola; species Caccocola faecigallinarum. The sequence goes on from UQVV01000183.1 coordinate 1,436, forward strand.
CTGCCACGCGATAAAAAACGGCGGAAAAATCAACTCGCATTGGAGGCGGCGCAATGATTCTCAAAAACAAACTCGGCATCGACGACCCGTCGGAGCTCGCGCGCGAGGAAGAACGCATCGGCAAGACGAAAGCCGCCGCGCTCTTCAAATCAGGGCTGCCCGGCAGCCTTGAGGCTGGGACGTTCGCAAGCCTCGCCGCGATACACGAATATCTATTCGGCGAGGTTTACGAGTTCGCCGGCAGAATCCGCTCCGTGAACATTGCAAAGGGCGGCTTCCGTTTCGCCTCGGCGCTCTATCTCGAAGAGGCGCTGCGCCGCGTCGAACTGATGCCGCAGTCGAACTTCGACGAAATCATAGAAAAATACGTAGAGATGAACATCGCGCACCCCTTCATGGAGGGCAACGGGCGCAGCATGAGGATATGGCTCGACCTGATTTTGAGGAAAGAGCTGAAAATGTGCGTAGACTGGAGCGCCGCCAACAAGGACGATTACCTTCTGGCGATGGAGCGCAGCCCGATAAAGGACGTTGAAATCAAGACTCTGCTCAAGGCCGCGCTGACCGACAAAATCGACGACGCGGAAACCTACATGAAGGGCGTTGACGCAAGCTACAGCTACGAGGGCTACAGCGCGTACAGGACGCGGGATTTAAGCAAGGATTAAAAATTTCGCCGCCGCGCGGCGGCGCGAGTTGAAACTGCGGACACGGTAAGCACGAGGTTAAGTAATCATGTCGTCCGCGGCTTTGCGGGCGTGAGTTGAAATAAACGGCTGGCAGGAGCGGTGAGCCGATTATTGTTATTTCCCGCCGATAAAAAACGAGCATGGCGCGATAACACAGCGCCATGCTCTTTTGTTTTTCTGCTAAATCTAAATAATCCGCGCCGCTTACTCCTCCTGCGGGTCGTACAAACAGTAAAGCGACTGAGTGCCTTTGTTCTCGAAGCCGCCCTCGGCGAGCTCTTCGTAGAGCTCGCGCGTGAGCGTGAGCGCGGGGAGGTCGAGCTCCATCGCGTCGGCGGCTTCTTCGGCGAGCTTCATGTCCTTGATGTAGTGCTTGACGAAGAAGCCGGGCTCGAAGTCGCCCTTGAGGATGCGCGGGCCGTAGTTGGCGAGGCTCCACGTCGCGGCCGAGCCGCCGCCGACCGCTTCGATGAATTCCTTGAGGTCGAGGCCGCAGGACTTCGCGAAGGCCATCGCCTCGCACATTCCGGTCATCGTGCCCGCTATGACTATCTGGTTGCCGAGCTTCGCGTTCTGCCCGTCGCCCGCGCCGCCCATGTGCTTTATCGTGCGGCCCATCTTTTCAAAGTAGGGCATGGCGGCTTTGAAGTCCGCCTCGTCCCCGCCCGCGAATATCGTGAGCGTCGCTTCGCGCGCGCCGCGGTCGCCGCCCGTCACGGGCGCGTCGAGCACGCCGAGGCCGCGCTTTTTGCCCGCGGCGTAGATTTTGCGCGCGAGGCTCGGGCTCGAGGTCGTCATGTCTATGAGCAGAGCGCCGTCCTTCGCGTTCGCGACGAGGCCCTTTTCGCCGAGGTAGATCTCTTCGACGTCCTTCGGGAAGCCGACCATCGTGAAGACGACGTCGCATTTCTTCGCGATCTCCGCGGGCGAGTCCTCCCATATCGCGCCCTTGGCGACGATTTCATCGGCCTTCGCCTTCGTGCGGTTGTAGACGTGGACCTCCCAGCCCGCTTCGAGCAGGTGGCCCGCCATGCTGTGGCCCATGACGCCTATTCCTATGAATCCTAGAACTTTCTTGTCAGCCATGTTTATCACTCCGATTTGATGATTTTTTCAGCTTTTTCCGCGCCGTCGCCGCGCAGCAGCACGTTGAGGTACGGGTAGTTCATTTCGACGCCGTGCGCCGCGTATGCCTCCGGCACCGCCTCTATGATGTCCGAGTAGAGCTCCCAGTAGTCCTCGGTATTGCACCAGACGCGCACGGTGTATTCGACGGCCTCTTTGTAGCCGCTGACGCGGATGAAGGGCGCGGGGTCGTCGAGGACCTTCGGGAACTTCGCGACGGCTTCGCGCAGCGCGCGCTTCACGTCCTCCTGCGGGCAGGCGTAGTCGGCGGTGAAGACGAAGTCGACGCGGCGCTTGCCCTCCTGCGTGTAGTTGATTATCTTCGATGTGGAGACTTCGTTGTTCGGCACGTAGATTATCTTGTTGTCGGGCGCGGCGAGCTTCGTGTGCATGAAGCCTATCTCGCGCACCGTGCCGCCGACGCCGCCTATCTCGACGTAGTCGCCGACCTTGAAGGGCTTGACGGAGAGCAGCATGACGCCGCACGAGGCGCTGGAGAGCACGTTCTGCAGCGACAGGGATATGGCCAGGCCCGCGACGCTAAGCAGCGCTACGAACGAGGTTATCTGTATGCCGAGCGCGCCCGCGACGGTCATGAAGAGGACGAAGTAGAGGATGATGCGCAGTATCGTCAGTATGAAGCGGTGGAGCGTCTTGTCTATCGCCGAGCGCTTGAGCGCGCGCGATAGCGCGGACATGACGAAGCGTATGATGACGAGGCCGCATACGAGGTAGAGCAGAGCCGGGAGAAGCGAGGCGAGAGTCACCTGCTGCAGCATAGCGGGGAGTCCTTCGAGGTTTACGTTCAAAGCTGTCGCTCCTTTCCTCCGCCGGAGCGGATCTCCGTTTCATTGTATATTCACGCGGCGGCTTTGGCAACGAGCGGCGGGCACGAAAAAAGCCCGCTCGGTTATCCGAACGGGCTTGAAGAGACTGGCTCCTCGACGAGGACTCGAACCTCGAACCTAGTGGTTAACAGCCACCCGCGCTGCCGATTGCGCCATCGAGGAATAGGCTGTCGAAAATCTCGACAAGGGACATTATATCATGCAAATTTTATTTGGCAAGCCCTTTTTGCGAAGGCGAGGAAAATTTTTCTCCGCGCCGCGGAGGCGCTAGCCGCAGCTCTCGCAGT
>UQVV01000184.1 GCA_900544635.1 uncultured Cloacibacillus sp.
GGAATCACGATACATGCGCATGTAGTCCCTTGCAGTGTCGTCGCTGATGCCGTAGGCTTCCGCAGCCTCATAACGGCTCATTGTCCCTTCATAAACCTTTCGCCCTATCTCAAGACGCTCTTCCTTCGTGTATCGCATTGTGAGCCTCCTGTACATATAAGCATGGTTTTCATGACCCAAGATGTTATTGCCATGTACATAAGACAATTATATCCTGTCTCACTTTTACCCCCTCTGTGTACAGGATTAGTTTAGCAGTGCAATACATAGCAGAATACATGAGCCGAGTCGGAGCGTATGCTAATTTAACTTTATAACAAAAATATATGCCGCCTTGGAAATCTTCTGCGCCTGATGAAGCGTGGCGACTAGGAGGGCGGCGCGTATAAGAAAAGCCCCGGGACGTGCCGGGGCTTTTGTGGTTTTGGGGATTGCCGCGGAGTTACGCCTGCGAGGTGAGGCGTTTGCGCGCGGCGTTGGCTTGCGCCGTTATTTTTTCTTTGTCGAGGCGCGCGAAGCTGCCGTTTTCGTAGAGCGTTTCGCCCGCGACGACGGTCGCCTTTACGTCGGCGGAGCTTCCGGCGTAGACTATGCAGCCCGGAAGGTTTTCCAAATCCCAGCCGACGTAGTGCGGTTTGTCGAGGTCGACGAGCATGAAGTCCGCCGTCCAGCCTTCGCGCAGCAGCCCGGTCTTTTCAAAGCCGAGGGCACGCGCGCCCGCGACGGTCGCCATGCGGAAGGCGTCCCGTGCGGAGAGCAGCGTCGGGTCGAGGTTCGCTCCTTTCTGCGCGAGGGAGGCGAAGCGCATTTCGTCCCACATGTCGAGGCGGTTGTTGCTCGAAGCGCCGTCTGTGCCGAGAGCGACCGCTATTCCGGCCTCCGCCATCGCGCAGACGGGCGCGGTGCCGCTGCCGAGCTTCCAGTTGCTTTTGGGGTTGTGCGCTACGGTTATGTTCGGGCGCGCGTAGAAGGGGAATTTCTCTTTTTCCATCCAGACACAGTGCGCGAGCAGGAGGTGCTTCACACCGGTCATCCCGGTCTTTTCGAGGTATTCCTCGGGGTTCATCGTCTTCGAGCCGTCGGAGAGGGGCCAGTCGCTTTTGGTCTCAAGCCAGTGGAGCTGGACGCCGAGGCCGTTTTCCTTCGCCGCGGCCGCTATCTCGGTCATGAAGGCCGTAGGCACGGTGTAGGGCGCGTGCGGGCCGAGCTGGACGTGTATCAGCCCGTTCGCGCCGTCGTAGTCGCGCGCGAGCTTGAGGTTTTCGTCAAGTCTTTCGCGTCCGCCGTCCTGCGAGGGCACGATGCCGCGCGAGAGGCCCGCACGCATTCCGCCCGCGAGCACGGCTTCCGCCACGCTGTCCATGAAGAAGTACATGTCGGCAAAGCAGGTCGTGCCGGTCGAGAGCATTTCCATGAGCGCGAGCTGCGCGCCTATGTATGCAGTCTCCGCGTCGAGCTTGTTTTCGACGGGCCAGATTTTCTTTTGCAGCCATTCCATGAGCGGCAGCTCTTCGCCGAGGCCGCGCAGCATCGTCATCGCGGCGTGTCCGTGGGCGTTGACGAAGCCGGGGAGCATCGCCGTGCCGCCGCGTCCGTCGAATGCCGCTTCGCCGTCGAGCGTTCCCGCGGGCGCTATTTTCGCTATTTCCGCGCCCTCCGTGAGCACGTCGCAGAGGCTTGCGCTCTCGCGCTCTGCGTCCCAGAGGACGACGTTTTTATAGAGCTTCGGCATTTTTTATTCTCTCCAGCTCGCCATGTACTCTTCCTGCTCGGGCGTGAGCTTCTCTATCGTTATGCCGAGGGATTCGAGCTTGAGCTCCGCAATGCGGCGGTCGAGCTCCTCGGGCACGTTGTAGAGACCGGGCTCGAGCTTGTGCGTGCTGATGTAGAGCGCGGAGAGCAGCTGCATCGCGAAGCTGAGGTCCATTATTTCGACGGGGTGTCCGTCGCCAGCCGCGAGGTTCACGAGGCGGCCTTCGCCGAGGAGGTGCAGCCTGTGGCCGTCGGGCATGACGTAGGTGTCGATGTTGTCGCGCGACTGGCGGACTTCCTTCGCCATCTCCTTAAGGTCGGGGACGTAGACTTCGACGTCGAAGTGTCCCGCGTTGGCGAGCAGCACGCCGTCCTTCATTACTTCAAAATGCTCGCGGCGGATGACCTTCGTGTTGCCGGTCACCGATACGAATACGTCGCCGAGCTTCGCCGCGTCGTTCATGTTCATGACCTCGAAGCCGTCCATGAGAGCTTCGAGCGCCTTGTGCGGGTCTACCTCGACGACTATGACGCGCGCGCCGAGACCGGCTGCGCGTTTCGCGGTTCCCTTGCCGCACCAGCCGTAGCCCGCGACGACGACGTTTTTGCCCGCGACTATAAGGTTCGTCGTGCGCAGTATCGCGTCCCAGACCGACTGGCCCGTGCCGTAGCGGTTGTCGAAAAGGTGCTTGCTCTGCGCGTCGTTGACGGCGAGCATCGGGAAGGGCAGGACGCCCTCGTTCGCCATCGCGCGCAGGCGCTTGATGCCGGTCGTCGTCTCTTCGCAGCCGCCCATGATGTTCTTGATGAGGTCGCGGCGCTCCTCTATCACCATCGATACGACGTCGCCGCCGTCGTCGATGATGACCTGCGGGTCCCATTTGAGCATTTCGCGGATGTTGTCGCTGTATTCCTCGGCGCTCATGCCGCGGCGGCTGAATACGTGGACGCCCTCCTCGACGAGCGCGGCGCATATCGGGTCCTGCGTCGAGAGCGGGTTGCTGCCCGCGGTGACGACTGTCGCGCCGAGCTGGTGGAGGACCTTCAGCAGGCAGGCCGTCTTGGCTTCGAGGTGAAGGCAGGTGCCGACGACGACGCCCGCGAGCGGCTGGTTCGCCGCCTCTTTCTCGGCTATGAGCTTGAGCACGGGCATGTATTCCCACGCCCATTCCATGCGCCTGTGGCCTTCCGGCGCGAGAGCTATATCGGCGATCCTGAATTCGTTTCTCATTATGCGTTTCCCCCCGGGAAGATTTTTTCTATATTTTCTTTATACGGCGCGCGTATCACTCCGCGCTCCGTTATTATTCCTGCTATCAGCTCCGACGGCGTGACGTCGAAGGCGGGATTCCAAACTTTGACGTCGGGCGGCGTTATGTATTGTCCGCCTATTTTGCGAACTTCGTCCGCGGCGCGCTCTTCTATCGGTATCTCCGCGCCGCAGGGGCATTTTGCGTCGAAGGTCGAGAGCGGAGCCGCGATGTAGAACGGGACGCCGTGGTGCTTCGCCGCTATCGCGAGGCCGTAGGTCCCTATTTTGTTCGCCGCGTCGCCGTTCGCCGCGACGCGGTCCGCACCTGTTATCACGGCGTCTATTTTCGTGCGCGACATCAGGAAGGCCGCCATCGAGTCCGTTATCACGGTGACGTCGAGGCCGTCCGCCATAAGCTCGTAGGCGGTCAGCGACGCGCCCTGCAAACGCGGCCTCGTCTCGTCGGCGTATATTTTGAGCTTCTTCCCGGCTTCGGCGGCGGCGCGGAAAACTCCGAGCGCCGTTCCGTAGCCCGCGGTCGCGAGCGCGCCCGCGTTGCAGTGCGTAATCGCAGCGCATTCGTCGGGCAGCAGCGCCGCGCCGTAACGTCCTATGCTTTTATTTATTTCTGCGTCTTCTTCGTGGATTTTCGCGGCTTCGAGCGCGAGAAGCGCGGGGAGATTTTTTTCGTTTTCGTGCGCCGCGCGCGTCTCCTCCATGCGCTTTATGGCCCAGAAGAGATTTACTGCGGTCGGGCGCGTCGCGGCGAGGTGCTTCGCGGCCTGCGCGAATTCGCCCTCTCTTTCCGCGAGCGCGAGGCCGTAGGCGGCGGCCACTCCTATCGCGGGAGCGCCGCGCACGGTCATGTCTTCTATCGCCGCGGCGACTTCCTCGTAATCGCGGCAGATTCTGTATTTCGTTTCGAGCGGCAGCGCGCGCTGGTCGAGCAGACGAAGCGCGTCCCCCTCCCATTTCAGCGTGGGCGGCAGCATGGCTGCGATGCCTCCTTGAACGGCGTTTCGCCGGATATGTTTTCGACGACGGCTCCCGCCGTGCCGTCTCTCATTATGATGTTTACGCGCGCGCCTTCTTTGAGCGACGAGACGGAACGCAGCACCTCGCCGCGTCCGTCCTCGCATATCGAGTAGCCCTTCGCGAGGAGCGACAGCGGGGAGAGGCCGTCGAGACGCGCGGCGGAGGCCGCAAGGCGCGCGGCTTCGTTTCTGAGCTTCGCGCCGATTCCAGCGGAGAGCGATTCTTCGGCTCTTTTCAGCGCAGC
>UQVV01000185.1 GCA_900544635.1 uncultured Cloacibacillus sp.
ATAGCGCACGATCTCCATCGCGGCTTTTTCGTCGGCGGGCAGGCGCATCGTCCCGAGGCCGAAGCGCGAGACCTTCAGCCCTGTCTTTCCAAAGTCTGTGTACTGCATGATAAATCCCTCCCAACACACAATAATTATACGCCCGAAGGCATAGAAAAACGGCGCGCCCGAAAGCGCGCCGTGCGGAAAAAACGTGGTGCTTTTAGTGGTTTCTGACTATTTCCTTGATGACCATGAGCCTGCTCAGCGTCGAGCGTTCCATCTCTTCGAGCTTCATCGAGATGGAGCGTATCGCCTCCGTGAACGACGGAATCATGACGTGCTCGAGCGCGTTGACGCGGCGGCGCGTGCGCTCTATTTCGAGCGCCATCGCGCGGACGGCCTTTTCCTCTGCGGCGAGGTGGACGAGCTTCGGCATCACGGCGAGGAATTTTTCGAGCGCGACGTCGAGGCTTCCCGGCGAGGCCGCGAGGCCGTAGTTTAGCTCGGACTGCTGCTCGGGCAGTTCGTACTCGGGCACGCGAACGCTCATTACGTTTCTGTATTCGACGTTGACGCGAAGGTCTCCGCTCGCCGCCATGAGCGTCTGCTCCAGCACCTGCGGGAGGGTCTGCGCGCGGGCGAGCAGGAATCCGCCGTAGCATTCGCCGAGTTCCTTTTCGACGCTGAGGCGCAGCTCGTAGGTAGACCTCGCGCGGACGAGGAATTCCTTGACGAGCGCGTCCTGCTTGTCCTTCAGCAGCTTATGGCCGCGCTTCGCGACTACGAGCTGACGCTTGAGCCGCGAGAGCTCCATTCTGTTGGGGTTGACGTTAAGCGCCTTTGCCATTGAAGGTCACCCCTTCCCTACTGTTCCTGGTGCGCGAGTTCCTCTTTTGCCTCTACGAGCGGCTTAAGGTACTTCTCTATGTACTCGTCTCTGACGCGCTTGAGTTCTCTGACCGGTACGATGGTGAGGAGCTCCCAGCCGAGCTGGAGCGTGTCCTCTATCGTGCGGTTGTCGTATTCGCCCTGACGCACGTATCTGTCCTCGAACTCGTCCGCGAATTTCGCGAAGGCCTTGTCCTCTTCGGAGAGCGCGCCTTCGCCGAGGATGACGGCGAGTTCCTTCGCTTCCTTACCGCGCGAGTAGGCGGCGAAGAGCTGGTTCATGAGGTCGGCGTGGTCCTCGCGCGTCTTGCCCTTGCCTATACCCTTATCCTTGAGTCGCGAGAGCGACGGCATGACGTCGACCGGCGGATAGATGCCCTTGCGGTGCAGCGTGCGCGAAAGGATGATCTGTCCCTCCGTGATGTAGCCCGTAAGGTCCGGGATCGGGTGGGTCTTGTCGTCTTCGGGCATCGTCAGGATAGGAATCTGCGTGATGGAGCCCTTCTTGCCGCGCAGGCGTCCGGCGCGCTCGTACATCGTCGCAAGGTCGGTGTAGAGGTAGCCCGGGTAGCCGCGGCGTCCGGGGACTTCCTTACGCGCCGCGGAGATTTCGCGGAGCGCTTCGCAGTAGTTCGTAAGGTCCGTCAGTATGACGAGGACGTGCATTCCCTTTTCAAAGGCGAGGTACTCCGCCGCGGTCAGCGCGAGGCGCGGCGTCGATATACGCTCGATCGCGGGGTCGTCCGCGAGGTTGACGTACATGACGGTGCGCTGGAGCGCGCCGGTCTTGCGGAAGTCCTCCATGAAGAAGGAGGCTTCTTCAAAGGTGATGCCCATCGCGGCGAAGACGACGGCGAAGTCGGAGTGTCCGCTGATAACCGTAGCCTGACGCGCAATCTGAGCGGCCATTCTGTTGTGCGGCATACCGCTTCCCGAGAATATCGGGAGCTTCTGTCCGCGGACGAGCGGGTTCATTCCGTCGATGGTCGAGATACCGGTCTGGATGAATTCCGACGGGTAGTCGCGCGAGAAGGGGTTCATCGGGTTTCCGTTGACGTCGAGCGTCGTCTCCGGAATTATCGCGGGGCCGCCGTCGATGGGGTCGCCGCGTCCGTTGAAGATGCGTCCGAGCATGTCGCGCGAGACGGGCAGCTTCAGAACGTCTCCGAGGAAACGCACCTGCGTCGTGTTTACGTCTATTCCGCTGCTTCCCTCGTAGACCTGGACGAGGGCGCGGTCTCCGCTGATTTCGAGCACGCGGCCGCGGCGGTGCTCGCCGTTGGCGAGCGTTATTTCGGCGAGTTCATCATAGCTGACGTCGCTCACCTTGTTGACCATCATAAGCGGGCCCGAAAGGTTGGAGATGGTCTTATATTCCTCAGGCAACCTCATCGTGCTCACCTCCCATTGCAAGCAGTTTGCCGAGTTCCGATTTTATTCTGGTTTCGAGCTCGTCGAGCTTCGCCAGATCGTTCTCTTCCGTGTAGCGCATGCGGGAAATCTCTTCGCGTATCGGCAGCTCGAATACGGAGCGCATCGTGCCTCCGCGCTTTAAGACCTGCATCCCGAGCGAATGGAAGGTGAGGATGTTGCGCAGCATCTTGAACTGCTTGTCCATCGAGGCGTAGGTGTCTATCTCGTGGAAGGAGTTCTGGTGCAGGAAGTCTTCGCGTATGGACTTGGAAGTCTCGAGGACCATGCGCTCTTCCTTGGAAAGCGCGTCGACGCCGACGAGGCGGACGATTTCCTTGAGCTTGTCTTCGTCTTCAAGCAGCGACATCGCTTCCGTGCGGTAGACGCTCCACTCTCCGTCGTAGAAGCCGTCCCAGTATTCGCCGAGCTTCTGCGCGTAGAGCGAGTAGCTGTTGAGCCAGTTGATCGCCGGGAAGTGGCGCTGGAAGGCGAGCTGCGAGTCGAGCCCCCAGAAGACCTTCGTGACGCGGAGCGTGTTCTGCGTTACAGGCTCGGAAAGGTCGCCGCCCGGAGGCGAAACGGCTCCGATGACGGAGACGGCGCCCTCGCGCCCGTCCTTGCCGAAGCATATCGCGCGGCCCGCTCTTTCGTAGAAGGAGGCGAGGCGCGTACCGAGGTAGGCCGGGTATCCTTCTTCGCCGGGCATTTCTTCAAGGCGTCCGGACATTTCGCGGAGAGCTTCCGCCCAGCGCGAGGTCGAGTCTGCCATAAGCGCGACGGAGTATCCCATGTCGCGGAAGTACTCGGCTATCGTGATGCCCGTGTATATGGACGCTTCGCGCGCCGCGACGGGCATGTTCGAGGTGTTCGCGATGAGCAGCGTTCTCTTCATAAGCGGCTGGCCGGAGCGCGGGTCTTCGAGTTCCGGGAATTCGAGAAGAACGTCCGTCATCTCATTTCCGCGTTCGCCGCATCCGATGTAAATGACGACCTGCGCGTCGCCCCATTTAGCTAGCTGGTGCTGCGTGACCGTCTTTCCCGTGCCGAATCCGCCGGGGATGCAGGCCGTGCCGCCCTTAGCGAGCGGGAACAGCCCGTCGATGACGCGCTGACCTGTTACGAAAGGCTCGTTCGGCAGCAGGCGCTCGCGGTACGGGCGCGGCGTACGGACGGGCCAGCGCTGGATTATCGGTATCGTGATTTCACGTCCGAAGGCGTCTTTTATACGCGCGGCGTCGCTGCCGGCGCTGTGCTTGCCTGAGGGCGTTATCCACGTGACTTCGCCCTCGAGGTTCGGCGGCACCATTATCTTGTGGACGAGCAGCGGCGTCTCCTGAATCGTGGCGAGCACCATGCCGCCAGCGACCATGTCGCCGACCTTCGCGACGGGCGTGATGTCCCATATCTTGTCGCGGTTTATCATGTTGACGGTGGTGCCCGGGGAGATGTACATGCCCTCGTGCTCGAGCAGAGCGTCGAGCGGGCGGCCTATGCCGTCGAAGAAGCTTCCTATAAGGCCTGGGCCTAGCTCTATAGAGAGCGGCTCGCCAGTGCCTACGACGTCTTCGTAGATTTTCAGGCCGTCCGTATCCTCGTAGACCTGTATCGTCGCGTTGCTCCCGTCCATTTTTATTATCTCGCCCATCAGCTTTTTCGGCCCGACGTGGACGACCTCGCGCATTCCGAAGTTGCGCATTCCGGCGGCCTTGATGACCGGGCCGTTTACAAATTCGACTGTGCCCCGATGGAGGGCGCGGCCGTTATTTTTCGTTTCCAAAAGCCATCCCTCCTAGGCTAGAGCAGGGGCAGCAGACGCTCGGCGAGAGTGTCCGCGTGTTCCTGCGTGACGCTCTGCCAGTCCATGTCCACCTGCTTGTGTCCGTCCGCCGTGATGACCCAGCAGCCGCCGAGTATCGGCGCGGGGTCGGCGTCGGCGGTCATTACTATGTCGCTGTTGAAGGCCTGCGTCTTCGCTATGACCTCGGGCGCGAGGGC
>UQVV01000186.1 GCA_900544635.1 uncultured Cloacibacillus sp.
CGAAAAGGCGCGCGAGCTGGGAGAAAAACCCGGCGCCCTGACGCTGGGCAAGACCGCGGTTTCCGCCTGCGTCGTAACGTGGTTCAACCCGCAGGCGCTCATCGACGGCACGATGATGCTCGGCGCGTTCTACGTGACGCTGCCGCCGGGACAGTCCTCCGCCTTCATCGCGGGCGTCGCCTGCGCCTCCGCCTCGTGGTTCACGGGCCTTTCGCTCGCCGTCTCGCTCTTCAGCGACAAAATCGGCCCGAAGCTCCTGCGCGCGATAAACGCAGTATGCGGTGTCGTGATAATCTTCTACGGCCTGAAACTGCTGTACGGGCTGACGCGGTTCATGTAACACATAAAGCGGCGGAGACGATCACGCCCCGCCGCTTTTATATGCTTCGCGCGCGTATGAAAGCTACACGCTTAAATCCGAAAGAATTTTCCTCAATTCGCTCCTGTCTGGCACACGCCCGCACACAACAGCCTTTCCGTTTATAACGAGCGCAGGCGTAGACATGACGCCGTAGGCTGCTATGCTCGGAAAATCCGTCACGTGCTCCACAACGGCTTCCGATCCAAGCTCTTCGAGCACGGAGCGCACGGCCGCGTCAAGCTCGCGGCATCTAGGACATCCCGCCCCCAGCACCTTCACCGGCGCGCCGGAGCTTTCGGCGCGGATGCCGCATTTTGTTTCTTCGCAGTCTTTATCATTCCTGCGGCTGAATAATCCCATTTTCACATACTCCCTTCCTCACATTATAAAAAGAGATTGCAGCGCGTTGAACGCATAACCGACGATTATTATGCCCATAGTGCATACGGCGACGAACGTCCACAAAAGCCGCGGCTTTATCGCCTTGCGCAACATGACGAGCGACGGCAGGGAAAGCGTCGTCACCGCCATCATGAAGCTCAGCACCGTGCCGAGCCGCGCCCCCTTATAGAGTAGAGCCTCTGCCACCGGAATAGTCCCGAAAATATCGCCGTACAGCGGAACGCCGACGAGAGTCGCGAGCACCACGCCGAACGGGTTGCCACCGCCGAGAACGCCTTCAATCCAGCTCTGCGGCAGCCAGTTGTGGATGAACGCCCCAATTCCGACGCCGAGAAGGATATAGGGAAACACCTTGCGAAAGGTGAAAACAGTCTGCCCCTTGGCGAAAATCAGACGCTCGCGGGCGGACGGCTCCGCCGCTTCGGCTTCCGCTCCTCTCACCTGACGAATGAAATCTTCGACATATCCGTCCATCCGCATTTTTTCTATAAGCGCGCCGCCCGCCACCGCGATGACGAGGCCGAGCGCGACATACACCGCCGCGACACGCGCGCCGAAAATGCCGGTCAGTATGACGAGGCTGCCCAGATCCACCATCGGAGACGAAATCAAAAAAGAAAAGGTGACGCCGAGCGGAAGCCCCGCGCTCGTAAAGCCAATGAAAAGCGGAATCGACGAGCACGAGCAGAAAGGCGTGACCGTGCCGAGCAGAGCCGCCGCGCAGTTGGCCCATATTCCGTGAAAGCGCCCCATTATCCTGCGGCTGCGCTCCGGCGGGAAATAGCTCTGAATGTACGAAATTACGAAAATCAGCGTGCAGAGCAGAATAGTTATCTTGATTACGTCGTAGATGAAGAAATTCAGGCTTCCGCCCCAACGCGACGAGACATCCACGCCCGCCGAGCCGAGGGCGCGCGCGACGAGCACGTTCAGCCATTTCATGCCGAGCGCCTGATTCTGGATGAAATCCCAAATCAACGGCAGCATCCTCCGTTCGTGCCACGCGGCATAAGCGTCTCCATAAACAGCGTAAATTCACGCAGCCTCTCCGCATCGACCGAATAATGCTGCCACTTGCCCTCGCGCCGCGCCTTCACCAGCCCGCACTCGCACAGTATCTTCATATGGTGCGAGAGCGTCGGCTGGGTGATTTCAAAGCGTTCGAGCAATTTGCATGCGCACTTCTCGCCGTCGGAAAGCATCTGGACAATAAGCAGCCTGTTGCTGTCGCTCAGCGCCCTGCATATGAGGGCGGCGTCGATAGCGTTCATGAGAACCCACCTCACATAGATGATTATCTATGCGTGATTATAGAAGTCATATAGATGAATGTCAATATATAAAAGTGGTTATTTCCAAAATGGAAATAGCCACTTTAAACGTCCTCTTAGCAGCAGGATTTTACAGAATCAGCACAAAAGTCCCTATCGCTATCAGCGCGCCGCCTATGAGCGTCTTCGCGGTGACCGCTTCGTGGAGGAAAATGAAGGCCATCAGGATGCCGAGGACGACGCTGAATTTGTCCACAGGAATGACCTTCGAGGCCTCGCCTATCTGGAGCGCCTTGAAGTAAAAAAGCCACGACGCGCCAGTGGCGAGGCCGGAGAGGACGAGGAAGAGCCAGCTCTTTTTCCCGATGCTCCAGAGGCCGTCCGCCGTTCCCGTCGCAAAGACTACTAGCCACGCCATGACGAGCACGACGCCGGTGCGCACCGCGGTCGCCAAATTCGAGTTCACGCCTTCGATGCCGACCTTCGCGAGTATCGAGGTGAGCGCCGCAAAAAACGCGGAACACAACGCATATACAGCCCACATATAAAAACGCCTCCATAAATATAAAAATTTCTCGAAACGCGGAAAAGCCGGGAGAGTTGCCAGCGCTCCACCGCATACCTTTAAAGATAACACTCGAATATTAAAACGCAATAAAAAAGAGCCGCGCTTGGCGGCTCCTTTTGTTTACTATTTTCAGCGTTTCCACGCAATCCGCTACTGCTCTATGAACTCTCCGCGCTTTTCGCGGTTGAGGGCGGCGAATCCTTCTTTCGTCATCATCAGCGCGAGGATGAGGAGCAGAGCGCTGATGACGGCGAGGATGTAGTTCGGGTGTCCGCTCATGAGCGTCGCCTTGATCTCTATCACGATACCGGCCATGCTGGTGACGAGCATGAACCAGAACGGGATGAGAAGGAAGGTCGCTTTTTTCTTGAGGCCGCGGATTATCCACATCGCGATGCCGAGTATCGCGAGCGCCGCGACGAGCTGGTTCGACGCGCCGAATACGGGCCAGATGACCTGCCACGCCGGTATCGGGTTTCCGTCGGGGCCCTTGGCCTTGACGTAGACGAGGACGAGCGCGATTGCGACGGCGATTATCGTCGCAAGGTACTTGTTGACCTTGTAGTTCGTTATCTCCTGTATCTGATAACGGGCGAGGCGCGTCGCGGTGTCGAGCGAGGTGAGCAGGAAGGTGTTGACCGCTATCGCTCCGAGGCGCGTGCCGAGCACGGGGTCGATGCCGATTATCGTGCAGAACTGGCCGAAGCCCGCGGCGAAGGTGCCGACGGGGCCGCCCTTCTGGATTCCGCCCGCGACCATCATCGTGCCGAGCGCGATGACGGCTACGAGCCCTTCGAGGAGCATCGCGGCGTAGCCGACGGGCAGAGCGTCGCGCTCATGAGAGAGCTGCTTCGAGGTGGTGCCGGAGCCGACGAGCGAGTGGAAGCCAGAGATGGCGCCGCAGGCGACGATGACGAAGAGCATCGGCCACATGTCGGCCTTGCTGAGGCCGAACCAGTTCATCTCGGGCGCGAACATCGGCACCGCGCCGCTGTCCATCGAGCCGCCGAATATCATTCCTATCGCGCCTATCGCGGCGGCGAAGTACAGGAAGTACGAGGCGAGGTAGTCGCGCGGCTGGAGAAGCAGCCAGACGGGGAGGACGGAGGCGCAGAGGACGTATATCGCGATGAAGAAGTTCCACCAGTCGGAGCTGTGGGTGAATATCTTCGCGATGATGGGCCAGTCGCCGCCCTTGATGGAGCAGAAGGCTATTATCGCGAGCATCACTATCGTGACGAGCTTCAGGTTCATATTGAAGCGGTAGATAAGAAGGCCGGATACGACCGCGAGCACGATATACATGCAGCTTACGAACGCGACGACAGGGTCGAGCACGAAGGTCGCCGTCGTAAGGACGGTGAAGACCGCGACGACGAGGAAGAGCGAAAGTATCGTAAATATAAGGAAGAGTTTCTTCGCCTTGTGGCCTATCCAGTGGTCGATGACCTCGCCTATCGACTTTCCGTCGTGGCGCATCGAGGCCATGACCGCGCCGAAGTCATGCGGGCCGCCGAGGAATATGGAGCCGAAGATGCACCATATAATGGTAGGCAGCCAGCCGAACATAGAAGCCGCCGTTATAGGCCCGACAATCGGCCCAGCGCCCGCTATGGACGAGAAATGGTGTCCAAGCACGACTGCGGGATGCGTCGGACAGTAGT
>UQVV01000187.1 GCA_900544635.1 uncultured Cloacibacillus sp.
GCGGCCGCCGCTATGACGTTCGCGGCGCGGCGCACGAATCTGCTCGCGCGCAGGCCGAAGCTGCGCCTCTTCGCGGACTGGACGGGCGGGCTGTGGCTCGTCTTCGTCATGTGGACCTTCGCGATATTCATGATTATGACCGCGGCGGACGGCCTTCTCGGCCTCGGGCTGACGGACGGGACGGGCGCGGCGCGGGCGCTAGCGGCTTCGTTCGCCGCCGCCTTCTGCGTCGTCGCGGCGGGCGTCTACAGCGCGCTGCACCCCGGGCCGACCTTCATAAAAATCGAGACTGACAAGCTTTCGCCGGACGCCGGCAGGCTCCGCATCGTGCAGCTCACCGACCTGCACCTCGGCCCGTCGTCGGGCGCTTTCCTGCTCGCGCGCGTGCTGCGCCGCGTGCGCGAGGCGAAGCCGGACATGGTAGTCGTCACGGGCGACGTGACGGACGGCAGCCTCGAGGGGCGCAGGCGCGAGACTGCGATGTTCCGCCGCTTGAAGCCGAAGTACGGCGTTTTCGCAGTCACGGGCAATCACGATTTTTACGACGATATAGAAGAATCCCTGAAATTCATGCGCATGTCGGGCATGACGGTGCTGCGCGGCGAGGCCGTCGAGGCGGGCGGAATCGTCGTCGAGGGCGTCGACGACGGCGACCATCTCGCGGAGGACAAATGGGGGCTGACGCGCTCCGAGACGCTCATCGTGAACACGAAGAGCCGCTTCCGCGACAAGTTCATCCTGCTGCTGCGCCACCGCCCGGTCGTCGAGATCGGCACGGAGGGCTTCTTCGACCTGCAGCTTTCGGGCCACACGCACGGCGGGCAAGTCTTCCCGATGTTTTCGTCGCGCCTTTTCGTGCGCGGACATTCGCGCGGCTTGAAAAAGCTCAAGCGCGGCAGCCTGCTCTACACCAGCAACGGCGCGGGCTACGTCGGCCCGCCGGTGCGGCTGCTCGCGCCGCATCTCAAAAGCGGCGCGGTGTGCGGAATCTGCCGGGCGGACGGCGAATGGGACAGGGTTTTCTCGTTTATCTACCACAAGGATAAGTTCATCACAGAGGATATAAAGCGCTTCGCCTCCATAGCGCTGGACGGCAAGGAGGACGAGCTGCCGCGCAAGGAGGATATGGCGAAGCTCGAAGCGTGAACCGCGCCGCCGCGGATATGCAAAAAGGCCGGAAGCTTTCGCCTCCGGCCTTGAATTTATCTTGTCTGCGTAAAATGCGCGCCGCTATTTCGCGTCGCCGGAGGCGGGCTCGGCCTTGTCGGCGGACTTCGTCTCCGCGGCGGGGGCCGTCACGTCGGCGGAAGCGGGAGCCGCGGCCTGCTCGGACGGGAATATCTCGGGGTCGAGTATCTTCACGTCGGCGCGCGCGCGAAGCTCTTCAAAGAACTTCTGCTGCTCGGCCTGCAGCTTCTGATTGCGTATCGTCGCGCGCACGTCGCCGCTCACTTCGTTGAAGGGCAGCACGCGCTCTGCCTCGCGTCCGCGGTTTATCGCGATGAATACGAACGGGTCGTTGGCCTTCTCGACGGGCGAAATTTTGTTAAGCGGAAGGTCTTTCACAACCGCGAGCTCGTTCTGGAGCATCTGGTCGGTGAGGATTACGGGGTGGTCGTAGGGCGTCGCCATCTCGACGTCGACGCGGTACTTCTCTATCACTTCGTCCCACTTGCCGCCGGCGGCTATCGCCTTCTGCGCGGCCTCGGCGGATTCCTGCCTGCGGAAGGTCGCGAGGTTGGCCTTTACGCCCGCGGGCTGCTTGTAGAGGAAGTCCTTCGTCGCGTCGTAGAAGGCCGTGACTTCCTTATCCTCGACCTTCACGTTCTCGCCGAGCGACTCCATGAGCTTCTGCATACGTATCTGGCGCGCGATGTCGTCCTTCATCTGCTTCTCTGTGATGCCGCTGCGCTGCATGTAGGCGAAGAACTCCTCGCGCGTCGGATAGCTGTCCATCATGCGCTTGTAGGCTTCGTCTATCTCGGCGGACGGGGCCTCTATCTTGCGCGTCTTTATCTCCTTCTCGAGCTCCGCGTCGACGGCCATGTTGTCTATTACGGCCTTGCGGATCAGCGGGATGTCGGCGGAGGTGATGTTCGCCGCGCCGTACTGCTCGGAGAGGCGCGCGGCGCCCTGTTCGAGCGCGGAGCGCATGACCTCGCGGCCGTCTATCTCGGCGACGGGATAGTCGCGCATCCCTTCGCCCTCCCCGCCGCCGCGCACGTAGAGGCCGTAGCCCGCGAAGCACGAGGCGACGAAGAACAGTATGACGATTATCATTATCACTTTGGTGTGGTTTCTCAGCGTTCTAAGCAAGGGAAATCTTCCTCCTCATAAAACATCGGCTTTTTCAGCAACTTCATAATGATACGATAGCGTTACCGCGCTGTCAAAGAACTGCGGCGAATTTCTCCATAGTTTCGGCATTTTTCTTCATGTAGTCCTTCGTGTCGGCGCGGCAGGCCTCGACGTCCTTCTTCATCTGAGCGACGAGCCCCTCGCTCTCGGAGAACTTTATCTCGCCGCGGACGCGCGTCGTTATGAATATGAGCAGCTCGCGCCCGTAGAAATCTTCGTCCGCGCTGATGACGTGCGCCTCGCAGCGTATCTCGCGCTCGCCCGCGAAGGTCGGGTTGCTGCCGATGTTGAGCGCGCAGGGCAGCCACGCGCCGCCAGTGCGCACGAGCGCGCTGTAGACGCCCTCGGGCGGGTATATCTTGCCGCGCGAGACGGGGATGTTCGCGGTCGGGAAACCGAGCTTGCGTCCGCGCCCGTCGCCCTCCGCGACGGCTCCGCTGATTATGAACGGGTAGCCGAGCATCTTCGCGGCGAGCGACATTTCGCCGAGCGCGACGGCGCGGCGCGTCTCCGTGCTGCTGACCGTCATGCCGTCGAAGCTGTAGCGCGGCACGACGTCGAGCGTCCAGCCGCGCGCGGCGCATATCTCGGAAAGTATCTTCGGCGTGCCGGCGCGGCAGCGGCCGAAGCGGAAGTTCTCGCCGATGACGAGGCCGCCGACCTCGTATTTTTTGTCTATGTAGTCGGCGAAGCTCTCGGGCGAGAAGGCGGCGAAGTCGTGCGTAAACGCTATCTTCTCCATGCGCGGCACGCCGAGGTAGGCCGCTATCAAGTCCTTCTCGCGCGGCGAGAAGAGCAGCCGGAAATTGTCCCTGTCGAGAAGCTGGCGCGGATGTCCGTCGAAGGTCATCACGCCCCAGCCCGTCCCGGCTTCGGCGGCGCGCTCCGCCGCTTTGCGCAGCAGGCGCGCGTGGCCGAGATGGAAGCCGTCGAAGGCTCCAAGCGCGTAAATCATTATTCCAAGCCTCCAGATAAGATTATGTTCACGTCGGGCGAAAGTTCGAGCGTTCCGCCCTTTTTCGCCGCGCGGCATATCGAGAAAATTTTATTTGATTTTATCACTGCGGGAGAATCGGGCCGCGGCTCCGCGCCGAACGAAAGGCGCGTAAGCGCGGAGAGCGCGACGGGCCTGCCGCACGAGAGCGCGGCGAATGCGTCCGCGTCCGCCTCGTAGGCGGCGCACGGAGTTTCAAGCTCCGGCACCGGCGTGACCTCGCGCGCGAGCTCCTCGGCCGTCATTGAAAAAAGCTCCTCCGCGCCCTTCGCCGCTTCTATGCGGAACGGTCCGCAGGCGGTGCGCGCGAGCGCGCTCACGTGAGCCGCGGAGCCGAGCCGCACGCCGAGGTCGCGCGCGAAGCTGCGTATGTACGTCCCTTTGCGGCAGTCTACGCGGAACGAAACGCGCCCCTCGCCGTCGATGCCGCTCATCCGCGTGATTTTAGAAAAGCAGACGGGCTTCGGCTCGGGCGTCACCTCGCGGCCGCCGCGCGCGAGCACGTGCGCGCGCTCGCCGCCTATGTGGACGGCGGAGACTGCGGGCGGCGACTGCATACGCCAGCCCATGAAGCCGCAGAGCGCGGAATCTATCATCTCGTCCGTTATGTGGTCAAATGGCGCGCGCTCTACCGCTTCTCCGCTCGCGTCGTCGGTCGAGGTGCGCGTCCCGAAGGTCACGACGGTCTCGTAGGTTTTCGGCATCGACATAATAAAATTAGAAAGCCGCGTAGCCTGCCCTATGAGCACAATCAGCACGCCCGAAGCCGTAGAGTCGAGCGTCCCGCCGTGGCCTATCTTTGCGCCGCGCCAGAGCGCGCGCCGTATCCTCTGGACGCAGTCGGTGCTTCGCAGCCCGACCGGCTTATTTACGGGAAGTATCCCCGAGAACGGCGTCATTG
>UQVV01000188.1 GCA_900544635.1 uncultured Cloacibacillus sp.
GACCGATCGCGTGCTCGGCGACTACTCAAGCGATGGCGTGAGCGACGACTACGAGGACGAGGCGAGCTACACGGGCGAGGAGAGCGCGGAGATACACTGCCACGGCGGAACGCTCGCGGCGCAGAAATGCGTCGAGGAGCTCTGCGCGCTCGGCGCGCGGCTGGCCGAGCCCGGCGAGTTCACGCGGCGCGCCTTCGTGGGCGGGCGCATCGACCTCGCGCAGGCTGAGGCCGTCCTCGGCATTATAAAAGCGCGCAGCGACGAGGCGCTCAAGGCCTCCGCGCGCTCGCTCCAGGGAGGGCTGACCGCCGAGATAAAAATTTTCATGGACGAGCTGACGAATCTCGCAGCGGCGCTTGAGGTGGACCTCGATTTTCCCGAGGAGGGCGAGGGCTTCATATCGCAGGACGAGAGCGCCGCGCGAATAAAAAAACTCGCCGCGCGCTGCGCCGCGCTCGCCTCGAAGTGCCGCGCCGGGATGCTGCTGCGCGAAGGGGCGCGAGTTGCGATAATAGGACGCCCGAACGTCGGCAAGTCATCGCTGCTCAACGCGCTGCTCGAAGAAAACCGCGCGATAGTCACCGCCATCCCAGGCACGACGCGCGACAGCATCGAGGAAACCTTCATATATAAGGGGCTGCCTGTGCGCATCATCGACACGGCGGGCATCCGCGAGGCCTGCGACGAGGCCGAGGCGATAGGCGTCAGCCGCTCGCTCAAGGCTATGGAGGAGGCCGACGTCGTGCTCTGGGTCATAGACGGCTCGGAGCCCGACCTGTCTTGCGGCGTCGGCGGCGAAGAGCTGCGCCCGCCGTCGGGGACGGTCGTCATCCTCAACAAGAGCGACCTGCCGCAGAAAATCACGGAAGAGCAGCTGCGCGCGGAATATCCCGACGCTGAAATCGTCTCTATATCGGCCGCGAAGGGCGCTGGAATCGAAGAGCTGAAAGAAATCGTCTTCCGCCGCGTCTCCGGCGGCGGCGCGCTCGCGGGAGGCTACGCCGTCACGGCGCGCCAGATGGAATGTCTGACCGAGGCGGGCAAGGCGATAGACGAGGCCGCGGCCTCGCTCGAAGCCGGAGCGGGCAGCGACGCGACGATAGCCTGCGTCGCTGAGGCGCGCGCGGCGCTCTCGTCGCTGCTCGGCCTCGACGCCGCCGAAGACCTGCTCGACAAGGTGTTCGGAAGCTTCTGCGTCGGGAAATAGCGCTTTGCCCGAAGATTTCCCGAACGAAGCGCCGCCGCGCGCCGTCGCGCTGAGCGCGGAGAGCGCCGAAGAGCTTGCCGCGCTTTGCAGAATTGCGGCGCGCGCGCCGTTCTCATACGATTTTCATAAATTTACGCCCCGCGACGCAGCGCGCGCAAAATTCCGCCGCGCAGCCGTCGCCTCCGACGAAGCAGAAGCGGCGAAAACTCTGCTTACGCCAATAGAACAGAGCGGCGCGCCGAAAAAGCTCGCCTTCGCCTTCCCGGGACAGGGCGCGGCCGGAGCCGTGCCAGTCGCCGAGCTTCGCCGCGTTCTCCCGATATTTTCAAAATATCTGCAAATCGCGGAAGCCGCCGTCGAGCGTACGGCGGGCGCTTCGCTCACGCGGATTCTCGAAAAAAGGCGAAGCAATACCGCGCTGGCGGAACATATCTCCGTTTTCGCCTACGGCGCGGCGCTCGCATTTCAATACATCGACTGGGGATTCCGCCCCGACTTCATACTGCCCCACTCTCTCGGCGAATACGCGGCGCTCGCCGTCTCAGGCATGGCGGACTTCGCAGAGACCACGCAGTTCGTCTGCCGCCGCGCGCTAGTAATAGATTCGATAAAAGAGCGCGGCGTCATGCTCCACGCGGAAGCGCCGCTCGATTTCGCCGAAGAGCTCGCGTCGCGGCAAGCCGCGGAGCTCTCCGTCGCCGCGGTCAACGGCGCGCGCTCCGTCGTGCTCTCCGGGACTGCGGAAGCCGCGAGAAGCGCCGAACGCGCGCTCGACATGGCGAAAATTCCGCACCGCCGCCTGCGCGTGCCATACGCCGCGCACTCGCCGCTCGCGTCGCAAATCGCGGAGAAAATAGCCGCGCTCCCCTTCCCCGCGCTCAACGAGCCGTCCTGCCCGGTATTCTCGCCCATCGACGGAAATCCGCTGACCGCCGCGGAAGTCTCGCGCCCGGCACGCCGCGCGGAGCAATGCCTGCGCCCCGCGCGCTTCGACAAGGTTCTCGCCTCGGCGCGGAACCTCGCGCAAGGCGCGCAAATCACCGCCGTCGAGTTCGGCGTGCACCGCACGCTAGCGGGCGCGGGGCTCGCCGCGCTTCCGCAAAGCCGCTGGCTCGGCGCGTCGTCGATGAAAAACTACGTCGCGGACAAATCGCGCGAATACTGCTTCAAACGCGGCATAATGGAGACCGCCGGCGCGCTCTGGGAAGAGGGCTTCGCGGACGGCGCGGAGTGGACGCAGATTTAAGCTGCGTGTGAATATACGAAAATGCGGGGCGGCTCTTGTCGAGCCGTCCCGCATATTTTTGTCTTTGCGCGAAGCGTCGCGTGATTAGTAGGCTTTCGCGAAGATCGCTTTTCTCGCGTTTTCTTTGCCGGTGTAGAAGCACTTGCCGCGCTCTTCTGAGTGGGCGAAGGGGAAGCAGCGCGGCGTCGCGCCGGTCGCTTCTTTGATTGCTTTTTCGTCTTCTTTGCTTCCGGCGAAGAAGACTTCGATGAAGCCGCCTTTTTCTTCGAGCAGGCGCTTGAACTCTTCCATGTTCTCGGCCTTATGGGTGTTGGCGAGGCGGAACTGCAGCGCGCGGTTGTAGAGGTTCTGCTGTATTTCCTCAAGCAGCGCGGGGATGGCTGTCGCCGCTTCGCTCCACGCTACGTCGAGCTTTTCGCCGGTGTCGCGGCGCACGACGCGCAGTTTCTCAGCAGCGTATTCTTTTTCGCCGAGCTCGATGCGGAGCGGCACGCCTTTCTGGAGGTGCGAGAAGAAGCGGTCGCCGGGACGCATGTGGAACTGTTTGTCGATGTTGACGTAGCGTCCGCCGAGCGCCGCGTTGAGCTGTTTCTGGAGCTCTTCGGCCTTCGGCAGCAGCGCGCTTTCGATTTTCGCGTCGTCGGTCGAGATGGGAACGATGACGGCCTTGACGGGCGCGATGCGCGGCGGCAGCACGAGGCCGTCGTTGTCGGAGTGGGTCATGATTATCGCGCCGATGAGACGGGTCGAGACGCCCCAGCTCGTCGTGTAGGCGTACTGCATCGTGCCGTCCTTGTCCTGGAACTGGATGTCGAAGGCCTTCGCGAAGTTCTGTCCGAGGAAGTGGCTCGTCCCGGCCTGGAGCGCCTTCTTGTCGCTCATCATTGCCTCGCAGGTGTAGGTGTTGTCCGCGCCCGGGAAGCGCTCGCCCTCGGTCTTCTCGCCTTCGAGGACGGGGAGCGCGAGGTACTCGGTCATGACGCGGCGGTAGACTTCGAGCATTTTCAGCGTCTCTTCGACGGCCTCTTCCTTCGTAGCGTGGGCGGTGTGGCCCTCCTGCCACAAAAACTCTCTGGAGCGCAGGAAGGGACGGGTGGTTTTCTCCCAGCGCACCACGGAACACCACTGGTTGTAAAGCCTGGGCAGATCCCGGTAGGAATGGATGTCCTTAGCGTAGAAATCACAGAACAGCGTCTCCGAGGTGGGGCGCACGCACATGCGCTCCTGCAGGGGCTCCAGGCCGCCGTGGGTCACCCAGGCCACCTCGGGGGCGAATCCCTCCACGTGGTCCTTCTCCTTCTCCAGCAGGCTCTCCGGGATAAACAGGGGCATGTACACGTTCTGCACGCCCAGCTTTTTAAAGCGCCGGTCCAGGTCCGCCTGCATGTTCTCCCACAGGGCATAGCCGTAGGGCTCGATGACCATGCAGCCCTTCACTTCGGAATAGTCGATCATATCCGCCATTTTAATCACATCCGTATACCAGCGTGAAAAATCCTCGCTCTGGGGTGTGATGTGCTCTACAAATCCATCGTTTTGCTTTGCCATATTGTTTGTTTCGTTCTCCTTATCGCGCCGCTTCCGCACTGCCTTACAGGCCACGCCGCGGCTGATTCTTTCTTTCTATTTCGTTGATTTCAGTTTACCATCATTATACCCTTTTTTCAAGCGTTCGCGCGTCCTTTGCATAACTTTTCCATGCCCTGCAAGATATAGATTCCCGGTAACCCCGCCGCGGCTTTTTGATCGCTAACCGGTAACCGAGGTTGATCAGGAAGTTATGCCCGGTAC
>UQVV01000189.1 GCA_900544635.1 uncultured Cloacibacillus sp.
TGACGCGCCCCTTCGCGAAGCGCGCGAGGTAGAGGCCGAAGCATATCCCGGGAAGCGCCGCCATCAGCGTCGTCAGCACGACGAGGCAGAGCGTCCCCGCGAGCGCGGGCCATATCCCGTCCCAGACGGGGCGCAGCCCGAGTATCGCGTCGAGCGCCGGAGTGTCGCCGAAGAAGAGCTTCGGGCCGAGCACCGGCAGGCCGTGGCTTACGATGAAGAATATCAGAGCGCCGCAGCATCCCGCGACGTATGCGGCTCCCGCGCAGGCGAGCGCGCGGCAGAGAATCAGCTTCGCCCTCATGATTTTTTGTCCTTTCTTATCGCGCGGAAGACGAGGTTCGCCCCAGCTGAGAGCGCGAGAAGCACGCCGCCCGCGGCGAACAGCGAATAGTATGCCGTGCCGCCGACGTCCGACGAAAGCACGAGGCCGATGTGCGCCGTCAGCGTCCGTATCGCGTTAAGCGGCGAGGTCGGATACTGCACGGCGTTGCCCGCGAGCATCGTAGGAATCATCGTGTCGCCCGCCGCGCGTCCGAAGCCGAGCAGCGCCGCGCCCCAGAGCCATTCCCTGCACGAGGGCAGCACGACGAAGACGAGGTGCTCCGCGCGCGAGAAGCCGAGCGACGCGGCGGTGAGGCCGCTTTCGCGCATCGCCTGCTCGACAGCGCCGTCCATGACGAGCACCATCGTCGGGGTTATCAATAAAGCCAATATCAGCGTGGCGGTGAACCACGAAAGCCCCGAGCCGCCGAAGCCGTTTCGGACGATCGGGACGAGAAGAAAGACGGAGGCGAAGCCGTAGACGACGGTCGGAATCGCCGTCATCACGCGCAGCAGCGAGAGAAGCAGCGCGCCGCCGCGCTTTCCGCCGAAGCCGTGGATGTAGCAGACGCAGCCGAACGATACGAGCCAGCCGAGCGCGAGCGACGATAGCGAGAGCGCCGCCGTCGCCGCCATGACGGGCAGGATGCCGAACTGTTTGCTCTCCGGATGCCATACGGATGTGAAGAGCCCGCGCCCGCCCATGAAGAAGCCGTCGGCGGCGCAGACTATGATAAAGACGAAGACGCATGAGAGCAGCGCCGTCACGTAGACGGCGGAGGCCTTCAGCAAAAACGGGGATTTGGAAGAGCTGCGCATAACGTGCGGAAAGAAAAGGCGAAGCGCCGTAATTTCGGCGCCCCGCCGGATTTCGTTACTTCTTCGGGATGGGGATGTAGCCGCAATCGGCGATGATCTCCGCGCCCTCGGGCGAGTAGATGTAGTCGATGAAGAGCGCGGTCAGCCCCTGCGGGTCGCCCTTCGTGTTCATGAAGAGGTCGCGCACGACGGTGTAGCTTCCGTTCGCTGCGTTCTCCTGCGTCGCGGTCATGCCCTCGAGCTTCGGAGCCTTCACGGACTCGTCGATATGGCCGATGCCGACGTAGCCTATCGCGTTTTTGTCCTTCGCGACGGCGGTCTTCATGGCGCCGTTC
This sequence comes from uncultured Cloacibacillus sp., assembly GCA_900544635.1. GTDB lineage: Bacteria > Synergistota > Synergistia > Synergistales > Synergistaceae > Caccocola > Caccocola faecigallinarum. The sequence continues at coordinate 1,476 of UQVV01000189.1, forward strand.
GAGTTCACGACGTTCGCGGAGGCCGCGACCTCGCCGCCCTTGATGGCCTTGTCGGTGAAGACCTCGCGCGTGCCGCTGCCGTCCTCACGGACGTAGAGGTTTATCTTCGCGTCCGCGCCGCCGACTTCCTTCCAGTTCGTAATCTTGCCCGCGTAGATGTCCGCGACCTGCGCGAAGGTCAGCTCGGCCACCGCGTTCGACGGATGCACGACAACCGCGACGCCGTCGATGGCGAACGGGAAGGTCTTAAGCCCGTACTTCTCGACCTCTTCGGCCTTCAGCGGGCGTCCCGTGTTTCCTATCTCGACGAGCCCTTCGCCGACCTGCTTCACGCCGACGCCGGAGCCGCCGCCCGCGACGGTGATGCGGATGTCGGGATTAAGCGTCATTATGCGCTTCGCCGCCTCCTGCATGACGGGGATGTGCGCGGTGCCTCCCGCGATGTCCACTTCGCCCTTCTGCCCCTTGAAAACGTCGAGCGGAGCCGCGACGGCGGCCGAGGCGGCGAAGATGCACGCCAGCGCCGCGAGAGCAAACTTCTTCATTCTCATGACAACAGCACTCCTTTGATATATATAGTGTATTTTCCGCACGGCTGCAAAGCCGCGTTGCGGCAAACGTAAACAGCGCGCAAGTCACGCGCGCGCGGCGGGAATATAGGGCATGGGAAAAATTATCGGAGCGGAGTGCCGGCTTAAATCAAGCGAAAACGGCGCGAAAAGACGACGCCCGCGTCCGCACAATGCATCCCGTGCATTTTGCCGCCGCATGATCACGTCATCAGTTCCCACCGTCCTTCGAGGTCGTTACATAAATTTTACATTAGATAAATATATCACATCCGCGCCGCGAAAGCTTACGCCGTTCGCGGTTTCGTTCGGATAAAACGGATTTTTTAGTCGCGTGGACAAAAAGCGGCGCGCGGACGGCGCTGCGAAAAACGAAAATTCCGCTTTGCGTTAAAACAACGCGCCAGCGTAGAACCCGTGACACGCTTATGGCTGTTTACGTTACGTGAAGTATGGCTAATCTCGTCATTCCGCGCCTGACGCGGCGGCCTGTCCGCGAAGCGGACATTCAGAAATTCCATAGGCCGCCGCTAATATCGGCGGCGTTTTCGCCGATGGACGCGGAATCTAGCGGCTCTAAACTCCCATGCGTCACGGTCTTTAACGACTCTGGATGCCGCGTCGAAGCGCGGCATGACGAAATGGCCGTCTTTCGTGCAAAATTCAGTCGTGATAATGCGCGGCCTGTTCGGCCTCTTATGCGGCTTTCGCGCGTTCCGCCCCGCTTGCGGCCTCCGCGCTCATGTTATAGGATTTGCGCGGTGATTATAAAATGGAGAGAAACCTCACGACCGGCGGCGTCTTCAAAAATATCGTATATTTCTCGCTGCCGTACCTTTTATCATATTTTTTGCAGACGCTCTACGGAATGGCGGACCTCTTCATCACGGGACAGTTCCGCGGCGTCGCGGACATCACCGCAGTCGCGATAGGCTCGCAGGTCATGCACATGCTGACGGTCATGATAGTCGGCCTCGCTATGGGCTCGACCGTCACGATAGGACGCGCGGCGGGCGGCGGCGACGAAAGGCGCGCGGCCTGCGCCATAGGCAACACCGTCACGCTCTTCATGGCGCTCTCGCTCGCGCTCACCGTCGTGCTCTTCGCGCTCGCGGATAAAATCGTCGCCGTCATGTCCACGCCCGCGGACGCCGTGGGCGGCACGGCGGCCTACCTAAAAATCTGCTTCGCGGGCGTCCCCTTCATTACCGCATACAACATAATCAGCTCGATATTCCGCGGCCTCGGCGACACGAAAAGCCCGATGTACTTCGTAGCCGCCGCCTGCGCCGCGAACATCGCGCTCGACTATTTTTTTATCGGCGGCCTCGGCATGGGGCCGGAGGGCGCGGCGCTCGCGACGACGCTCTCGCAGGCCGCGAGCGTAGCGCTCGCGCTCTTCGTCATAACGCGCCGCGAAAGCGGAATCTCCGTCTCGCGCAGCGACCTGCGGCCGAAGCGCGCCGTCATGGGGCAGATACTCAAAATCGGCGTCCCGATAACGCTCCAGGACGGCTTCATACAGATTTCCTTCATCATAATCACGATAATCGTCAACATGCGCGGCCTCGCCGACGCGGCCGCCGTCGGCATCGTCGAAAAGATGATGAGCTTCCTATTCCTCGTGCCCTCGTCGATGCTCTCCGCCGTCTCCGCGCTCGGCGCGCAGAACCTCGGCGCGGGCAAGCCGGAGCGCGCGCGTCTCACGCTGCGCTACGCCGCGATGATCGCCGTCGCCTTCGGCGCTGTGGTCTCCGTGCTGATGCAGTTCGCCGCGGAGCCAGCCGTCGCGCTCTTCACCGACCCCGCGAGTCCGGGCGGCGCGGAGGTCGTGCGCCTTGGCGGGCAGTACATGCGCGGCTACGTCTGGGACTGCATCTTCGCGGGCGTGCATTTCTGCTTCAGCGGATATTTCTGCGCCTGCGGACGCTCCGGCATCTCGTTCATGCACAACGTCGCCTCGATAATCCTAGTGCGCGTCCCGGGCGTCTACCTCACGTCGAAATACTTCGCCGCCACGCTCTTCCCCATGGGCCTCGCCGCGACCGCAGGCTCGCTGCTCTCCGTAGCGATATGCGCCGCGGCCTACGCGGTGATTACGAAGAAGGAGCGCGTGGCGCGCGCATAGAGCAAGCCCCGGCTTTTTAGTCGCGGCCACAAAATCCGCGCCGCGCGCGCCTTTTGCGCGTGGC
>UQVV01000190.1 GCA_900544635.1 uncultured Cloacibacillus sp.
GGGGTCGTGAGCCGCCGCGCGGGACGAAGCGCGCGCTTGGAACGCGCTTTCGTGGATCGTCTTCGTTTATTAGAAGCGCTTCGCCGCGGCGCCGGCGTGCTTCGCACCGGCCATCTCCGCGCAGATGTCGCGCATCTCCATCACGAACGCGAAAACCAGGCTTCCAGCCGCTATGAACATCTCTGCAAATACCGTCATTGAAATGACCCCCTTGGCGTTGCCGCCGCGATTTCTTTTATATGAGGAACGGCCGTCCCTGACAGTCGTTATATTATCAGCGCGCCAAGGATTAGTAAAACGACAAAATTTAATTTTTTACATGAAATTTATTCATGTCATAAGGGCATAAAAAATACGGCCTTGCGGCCGCATTTTCTTCCTAGGGAGGAAATTTATCAGCAAGACGCCTTTCCGGCTTCCAGCTCGGAAACCGCAGAAGCATCCGTTGACTGCCAAACTTCTTTCTTCGTCATAACAAGCGCGAACGCGGTCGAAATCGCCGCGGTAACAGCCATCGTACCCAGAAGAATCATATCGCCGCCCATTTTCGTCCAGCCCCTTCCTATCCTCGTTGTCGCCATGAATTATAGTAGCGGGCCTCGGCGCGCGTAAAACAAAAAAAATTTCTATTTTAGGATGTTTACGCAGAATTACGGACGTTTGCAAAACCGCGCGGATTCAAGGCCCGCGGCACGGCCTTATGGAGCGCGCGCTCAATTTATGGAAGTTTTAGATATTATGGGTGCGTGCCGTGAATTGCGGAATTTTTATATACTTATACTTAGCTTCAATGATTTAACAGCTTCTTCATGTAATTATAAAGCGCGGCGCGCGTTCGTCCCGCGGGCGCAAAAAAGGCGCGGCGGCCCGAAGCTTGAGCCGCCGCGCGCGTTTTACGCAAATTTACCTATCGCCGCCGTCGCTTCGCATGTGTACGTCGACCTGCGGGTAGGGCATCTCTATGCCGTTTTCGCGGAAGGCTTCGAGGATGCGCAGCCGCAGCTCGCTCTTGACGCTCGACTCGATCGTGCGGCTCAGGTCGATGAAGAAGTACGCCGTTATCTGTATGCCGCTGTCCTCGAACTCCGAGACGACGGTGCGGAAGGGCGGCGTCTTGAGTATGCTTTTGTTCTCGCTCAGAATCGTGCGTATCAGCGCCATCGCCTTCTCGACGTCGGACTCGTAGTCGATCGAGACCTCGAGGTCGTAGCGCGAGATGGAGTTGTTGAGCGTGAGGTTCAGCACGGAGCTGTCGAGCATTTTGCTGTTCGGGATTATCAGGTGGCGCGTCTGCTGGCATATCAGCACGGTGTTCTGCAGCGTTATCTCGGAGACTATGCCGTAGGTGCCGCCGATTATGACCTCGTCGCCGATGCGTATTTTCTTCTGGAAGAAGAGCAGGATGCCCGCTATCATGTCGCCCATCAGCTTCTGCATGCCGAGGCCTATCGCGATGGCGGCCGCGCCGCCCATGAAGGCGAATGCCGTCAGCGGTATGCGCAGCGTCCAGAGCGTTAGCAGGAAGGAGAATATCACGCCGGCGTAGAATACGAGGTTCTGCACGAGTATCAGGCTGTGCTTGCTGAGCGTGCCGGCCTTTTCAAAATGCTTCTTCGCGCGCGCCGAGGCGAAGCGCGTCACGAAAAATCCCGCGAAGAACAGCAATACGGCGAGCAGCAGCTTTTTCAGCGTGATCGGGTAGTCGCCTATGCTCCACATCTCCATGTTGAGCAGGCCGCCGAAGTTCTGCGCCCAAAGGTCCTGCAGCTTCTCGTCCGCGCCGCTCTCGCCGAGCGCGCGCTCCGTCTCGCCCTGAAGCGTCTCGAACTGGTCGAGCATCGCGCCGAGCGCGACGATGTATGACAGATAGCGCTGCTTCTGCGCCGCCAGCTCGCGCATGAAGCGGTTCTTCGTATCCTCGTCCTGCTGCGTGGGCTCGGGCGCTATGGTCGCGCAGCGGCGCTGCACCTCCTGCTCCGCGGCGCGTATCATCTGGAGATTGCTGTTCGCGTCGCCGATGCGCGTCTCGGCGTAGGTTATGAGGCTCTTCGTCAGCTCCAGCGTCTCGCGGTTCTCCTGGAAGCTCGTGCGTTCGAGCAGCAGGTCGTAGGTCGAGCGCCACGCAAGGCGCGTCGCCGACCAGAGCTTTATCATGTCGAGGACGTAGACGGCCTCGTCCGAGGCGAGGCGGCGGCCCGTGGCGTTGCAGTAGCGTTCGAGCGGCGTCAGCTCCATGTCGTCGCGGCGCGCGTCGTCCATCTCCTTGAATCTCTCGTTGAGCCTTTCAAGCGTGTCGCGCAGCGCGCGCTCGTGGCGGAATACGAAAGAGTTCAGGTAGTCGAAGCCGCCGCTCTCCTTCGATATGTTCGCGCGCACGCGCTTTATCAGCGGGTCGAGAAGGTCGAGCTTCGCCTCCACCTCCGCAGTCTGGCTCCGCGAGATGTTGAAGGAGTGCTCGTAATAGGTGAGCTGCGTCAGGCAGAGCTCGAGGCGCGCCTTCTGCACGTTGAGCTCGAAGTTGTGCTTCAGCCGTTCCTCCGCGGAGACGGAGCTGTGCGCGGAGAGCAGACGGTAGCTCTTCTCCGCCGCCGTCTTTTTCTCGCGCAGCTCGATCATCTTCGCGCGCGCCGTATCTATGTCGCGGCGCAGGTCTTCCAGCTCGCGGCGGCAGTTCGAGACATCCTCGCAGATGTCGAGATAGAAGATGAACGGATAGGGCGGGTTCTGCCGCGAAAGCGCCGTTATGCGGCCGTCGTCGAGCAGGAAGGTGTTCCGCACCTCGCCCTCGTTCTGGATGAAGTAGAGGCTGTTGTAGGCGTCCACGAGGTCGACGAGCGCAAACTCGTATTCAAGCACGTCGGATATCTTCAGGCCGTACTGCCGCGCGAAGCCCTCCTCCGTCTCCTGGATGCGGCGAATCTCCTTGCGCAGCTCCTCGGCGCGGGAGAGCGGGTCCGTCTGATATTTCGCGAAGTCGTCGAGAATCGAGGCGAGCGTCGCGCCGCGCGCCGGGGCGCAGAGCGCGAGCGCGCAGAGGAAAATTACAAAAAACGCCGCGGACTTCCGAAAAATTCTACACTTCATGCTCTCTCCCCCAGACTGCGACAGGAATATATGCGGTGATTTCTCCGCTCATATTATATAATCAGTGCGAAAAATCTGAAAAGAAGGCGGCGCGTGCGATGGACGCAAGAAAATACGAAGTCATCATAAAGGCCGCGGAATGCGGCAACCTCACGAGGGCCGGCGAAGATTTCGGCTACACGCAGTCCGGCGTGAGCCACATGATAAAGGCCGTCGAGACGGAGTTCGGCTTCCGCATATTCCTGCGCGGGCGCGGCGGCGTGACGCTCACGGAGGAGGGCTCGCGCGTGCTGCCCTACCTGCGCGAGATAGTCAAGTGGAACGAGCGGCTGACGCAGACCGTGAGCTCGCTGAGCGGCCTCATCACAGGAACGCTGCGCATAGGCTCCTTCTCAAGCATCGCGGCGCACTGGCTGCCGCAGATAATCAAACGCTTTCAGAGCGACTACCCGAACATAAAAATAGAGATTACCGAGGGCGGCACGGACGCGCTCGAAGCGGCGCTCGAGGAGGGCGCGGCGGACCTCGCGCTCATGACCTGCCAGCCGGGGCGCTGCTTCGAGCACTACGCGCTCTACTCCGACCCGTTCCTCGCGATACTGCCGCCGGAGCACCCGCTCGCCTCGCGCGGCGAATTCCCGCTCGAAGCCTTCAACGGCGAAGACTTCGTAATCGTCACGCACAGCTACGACTACGCGACGAGCCGCATACTTGAAGAACACTCGCTGACGCCGAACATAAAATTCACCTCGCGCGACGAGAGGACGATTTTCTCGATGGTCGAAAACGGCCTCGGCGTCAGCATACTGCCCGAGCTCGTCATGCGCGGCTGGTCCGGCCGCGCCGTCACGCTCCCGCTGAAGCCCGGCGTGACGCGCGAGCTCGCGATATGCCTGCCCTCGTTCGCCGAAGCGTCCCCCGCCTGCAAACGATTCGTCGCCTACGTCAAGAAAATGGTCGCGCGCGACGGCAGCGTGCGCGAGCTGCCCGAGGGCGAAAAGCCGTAAGGAGACGGAAACGGGCCGGGGCAGCACGGGATTTCCGCCGCCGCTCGAAAATACAAAAAATCCGCCGCCTCGCGGGTTTTCCATGCGAGGCGGCGGCG
>UQVV01000191.1 GCA_900544635.1 uncultured Cloacibacillus sp.
TCCGCCCTTCGGCTCCGCGCTCTTCTCTTCGAAGTTGAGCGGCGCTCTGACCTCCATTGCAAGCAGCGCGTTGAGGCTGGCGACTTCCTTATCGTACTTTTCCTTCTCGGCGTCGAGCGCCTCTATCGCCTCGCGCTTTTCCTTCGCAAGCGCGAGGTCGCCACTGTTGAGCGCGGCGCGCGCTTCGTCCATGAGTTTCTGACGCTGTTCTGTATAATCCTTTATGTTCATTTGTTACCCTCCTATGGTCTTCATTTCGAGCAGCTTGAGCCGCTCGTATTCCAGGGACGCGTTATATATCGCGCCCGCGTTCTTCACACGTGCCGCCATTTCGAGCGGCGGCTTAACGCTCACGCCGCGGAAGAGCGCCGCCGTCTCTGCGGCGGAAAGATAGCTCTCTTTTGCCATAAGTTCTGCGACTCGCGCGGCGTCGTCAGGAGTATTGAGCCGTGCGGAGTAGACGGACATCATGGCATCGTCCACCTGCGAGAGCAGCTCCGCGTAGCGCGCGAGCTCTTCTGTGTTCCCGAAGACCGTCGTCCACGCGCGGTGGATCATCAGCATAGTGTTTTCGGGCATTATGATAGTATCGCCTACCATGGCGATAATGCTCGCAATACTTGCCGCTATGCCGTCGATATGAACGGTTTTACGCCCGTTGTAGCGGTTTAGCATGTTATAAATCGCCATTCCAGCGAAAACCGAACCGCCAGGCGAGTTGATGTAAATGTGCAACGGTTGACCAGTAAGCCCATCAAGCATTTGGCGAATAGCTTCGGGATATTTATCCGCCGCGCTCCAAGCTTCCCACCAATCGGAGACGATTTCGCCGTAGAAGTAGAGCGCCGCGTCTCCATTGGCGAGATTCCGCACTCGGAGCAGCGTTTTAAGGTTGTCTGTCATTCGTCATCACCTCCTCCGGCGACTACGGCAGTGTCGAGCCGCCTTATCGGCTTGTCGCCGCCTTCTATTGGCGCCATGTTGAGTACTTCGCGCCACTCGTTCGGCGTCATCGCGCCGCGGTCCACCATCTGCAAGAGGTTGAGCTTCGTACTCATCGAGGCGTATTGCAGGCTGTTAGCGCCGAAGGTTATGCGGTGGCCGGCCTGCCTTTCGCGCGGCGTGAAGAGCTTCCGCGTGAACTCATCGCTCATCTGCTTCGCCACAGGTTCAATCTGCGCTTCGTAGAAGGCGTTCCATTCGTCTTCCGTGTATGAGTTTTGCACGATGTTCTGATTGACACCGAAGAAGCTATATATGCGCCGCTCCGTGCGGTCCGTCTGGAGGACGTTCGGGACGTAGTCGTTCGGCTTTATCTGCTGCACCTCGGCTTTCGCGTCGGTCGCGGCGACGCCCGTGCCGTTGGTTTCGGTCGAGAGGTACATCTCTGCGAAGTTCTCGGCCTGCTTCTTGAGGTCCTCCGGCCTTATCGTCTGATTCCACTTGACGAGCCAGCGGATTATCGCCCCGTTCTTGATGGCGTCCATGAGTCCCTTGTCGCTCGTGCCGACAAGCTCCATGAGCGGCGTAAGCGCCTCCTGCGCGCTCGTGCCGAAGATGTCGTTCTCGTAGTAGTCGCGCCGCAGGTGTATCACGTCGCGGTACGGGTACGTCACCATTTTGCCGTTCCGCAGCACGAAACGCAGATAGAGGTTATAGCCCCTGTCGTATATCGCTTCGGCGCTCATGACCGGCAGCGGATAGATCTCTATCGGGTAGCCGTTGCCGTCGCGGTTGATGTAGGCGAAGGCGTTGCGGTTGAGCGTGAGCTGCGCGGCGAGCTTCTCCTGGAGCATACAGCCCGCCATGTATGGATTCGGCTCAGTGAGGATTTTACGGATGTAAAAGTAATCCGCCCCGTCGCCCTCCGCCCTGACGTGCACCGGCGTGAGCTTGCCGATCGCTGAGACGTGCGGCTGTATGCAGCTGCGCAGGATGTCGGATTTGTAGAGCTCTCCGCCCCACTGGTAATAGCCGTTGCCTCTGTCCTGTATGACTTCGTAGCGTACGCGGCTAGGCGCGCGATTGAAAATCTTTGCAAGCCACTTAAACATGGGCATCACCTCAAATCAGATTCAAATATTCTTCGCGGTGGCGGCAGAAGGCCACGTAGGCGTCGAGCAGCGATGCCATGCCGTCTATGCGGCGCGTTTCGCTGCGCCCTTTCGAGGGCTGGATGTTGTCGTTCTTGTCGACGTCTATCGAAGTGTTCGACAGGCACCACTTGAGTATCGGATTGTTGTTGTAATTTATGATTTTCGCCTCTAAGTCTGCGCCAAGAGCCTTCATCGGCGCAGAGAGCGTGTATTTGCCCTGGATGACCTTCTCCATGCCGTAGCTTCCGAAGTTGGTCTCCATCTCTTTGATGAAGTACACCGCGCTCCATGCGTCGTAGCCGAAGGCGGCGAGGTATATGCCGTGCTCGTCCTGCACCTCTCTGAACCAATCCGCGACCTGCCGGTAGTCTATCTGATTGCCCGGACAGGTGCGCAGAAGCCCTTGCTCGCGCCACAGCGCGTAGGGCACGCGGTCCTCGGCCTCGCGGCGCTCAAGCAGGTCCTCGGGTATCCAATACATCTGCATGACGTATATGTGAGCGTCGTCCGGCACCATGAAGAGCATCGTCGCGCAGGTGAGGTCGGTCGTGCTGGACAAGTCGGCGCCGCCGATGCCGTAGCGCGGAGCGAGCGCCGCGAGGTCGTACGTCGCCGTGTTGTCGAGCTGCTCGAACGTGAGCCATGCCTCCGATGTCGTCTCGCGCACGTTGAAATCCTTCGTCACGAGGTTTTTGACGAGGCGCGGATTTTTTTTCGCGCGCTCAACCTTTTCCGCGAGCGTGCGAAGCTCTTTTATCGTTCCGAGTCCCGGATTCGCCTTCGCCCAGCATTTTTCATCCGTCCACTCGGAACGCGCGTCGAGCTCGTAGATTATCGGAAGCACTCGGTCGTCCTTGTACCCCGCGGGGTCGTCGTACCCCTTGATGATAAGCTCGGCTTCCTCATATTTGCGGTCAAAGATTGACTCGCGCACCGTTCCGGCCGTCGTGACGATGATCGAGAGCGGCTGCTCGCGCGCGCTCATGCCGTCCACGATGACGTCGTAGAGGTTCGTGTCCTCGATGGCGTGCAGCTCGTCGATGAGCGAGCAGTGAACGTTGAGGCCGTCGAGCGTGCCGGACTCCGACGAAAGCGGTTTGTATACGCCATCGTTGGCGTCGCAGTCTATCTCGCCGACGAGGCACCGACACCGCCGCGAAAGCACGGGCGACTTGCGCACCATGCGCTTGGATTCAAGCCAGATGATTTTAGCCTGGTCGCGCTTCGTCGCGGCGCTGACGACCTCCGGCCCGTTCTCGCCGTCCGCCATGAGCATATAGAGCGCGATCGCGCTGCCGAGCGCGGACTTGCCGTTTTTTCTCGCCACCATGAGGATAAGCTCGCGGTATTTCCGCGTCCCGTCGTCGCAGCTGATAAATCCGAAGAGCGCGGAGATAAGAGCCTTCTGCCACAGCTCAAGGATAAACGGCTTCCCGCCGAGCTTGCCCTTGCTGTGTTTGCAGTATTTTTCGACAAACGTTATAGGATGCTGCGCGCGGCGCTCGTCGAAGGTCCACTCGCCGGAGTCGTCGTCGAGCAGGCGGACAAGCTCTTTATAGACGCGGCGCACTTTGTCGCTCACGAGCACTTCGCCGGCGGCTATCTGCCGGTAGTACTCGCGGATGTAGCCGCCTTCAGTCGCGCGAGTTGACGAAGTCATCGAACCCGTCTCCCTCGTCGGCCTTCGGCGGCTCTTTTTCAACGAATTCCGTGAGCTGCTTCATGATGCTCTGGTAATTCTTGTTCATTGTGTTGTAGAGGCGCGCTATCGGACGCTCGCGTTCGTACGGATCCGTCTTTTCCGACTGCGTGAACATCTCGACGAAACCGCTTTGGTCGAGGTCGGCCTCCATGTCCTCCAGCGTCACGCGCATATAGGCCGCACGCTTGATGAGCGGCTCGATGGCCGCCTGTTCTTTTTCGGAGCGGGCGACAAAAATGGCGTCGAGCCGTTTCTGTTCTCTTTTTATTCGCGTTTCCTTAGACGGCTTCGCCATTTTTGATGTCAACTCCTTTTTAGGTAGGGGGTTACGCGCGCACCCTGTGTATTTTTCAAAGCTCCCGCGCCGGTCGCCGGATTTCG
>UQVV01000192.1 GCA_900544635.1 uncultured Cloacibacillus sp.
CATGGTCGTCGCCAGTGCCGCCGCGCCTGTACGAGCTGTCCGCAGAAAGCTGCGGGCGTCCGGAGGCCGCGGCCTGGTTTATCGTCGTGCGCTCCGCGTTGAGGGACTCGCGCGCCGCCGTGATGTCGGGGTTGTTCTTCATCGCCGTCGCGAGGCAGTCGTCCAGCGTGAGCGTCCCGGCGGACGAGGCTCCCGCGCAGAACAGCGTCAGAGCCGCCACGAAAAGCGCTGTTTTAAGTTTCATCGGACTGCACCACTCCTTTTACAGATAATTTCTCTTGGGTATCTTCACTGTGAAGCGCGTGCCCTTTCCGGGCTCGCTTTCGACCTCTATCGTGCCGCCGTGCGCCTCGACTATCGCCTTGACTATCGCGAGGCCTATGCCTATCCCGCCGCTCGTGCGCGCGCGGGATACGTCCGTGCGGTAGAAGCGCTCGAAGATGTACGGAAGATCCTTCGCCGCTATTCCTATGCCGGTGTCCGCGACGCTGACGGTCATCTCCTTTTCGCCGCCGGTCAGAGCGACGGTGACGGAGCCGCCCGCGTCGGTGTAGCGCAGCGCGTTCGACAGAAGGTTCTCGACCACCTGACGCATTTTTGCGCCGTCGAGCTGCATCATGACGCCCGGCTCTATATCGCGTTTCAGCTCGACGCCCTTGTTTTTATAGAGCGGGTCGAATACGAGCGAGGCCTTCTCCACGACAGACGACGCGTCCGTCTCTTCGACGGAGAGCGAGTGCGCCGCGCCCTCTATCGAGGTGAGCTTCTCGACCTCGCGTATGAGCTGCGACAACCGGTCCACCTCGCTGACGGTCAGCCGTATCCGTTCCGGCGTCGGCTCCCACACGCCATCCTCCATCGCCTCGAGGTGCGACTTTATGACGGCGACCGGGTTGCGAAGCTCGTGCGCTATGTCGCTCATGAGGCGCTTGCGCAGCTCCTCCTGCTCCTCGAGCCCGCGGCCGAGGCGGTCTACGCTCTCGATAAGCGTCTGAAGCTCTGTTATGTCGGAGGCGTTCTGCCCCTCGACCGTGTACTTGCCCATGCTTATCTGCTGCGCGCGCCGCGCCGCGTTGAGCACCGGCGTGCTTATCCTGTAGGCCATGAATATGGCTATCATCGCGGCTATTATAAGCATGACCGCGACCGCGTAGTACATGATTTTATTGAAGTTGTTGAGGAAATTGCTCTCCGGGCTCTTGTCAAACGGCAGGACGGTGAAGAACACCTGCCCTACGCGCTCGCCGCGCGCGATTATGTCGCGGCTCCTGACCTGGAGCCCCTCGGGAAGGACGACTGGGCCACGCTGATGATGCCCGCGTCCGTGCATCGGGCCGGACTTCACCATAAAGCGGCTATAGCTGCGGACGAGGTTCCCCTCCGCGTCCTTTATCTGAATCATCGCTATCGGCCAGCGTATAAAGTCGGAGCCGCGCGGGAATATACCCCTCGCGCGCCACGTGCCAGTCTCTTCGTAGAGCGAGGCGAAGTAGTCCGTGAACTCCGTCTCGTACTCGTCGAGCCTGTCGTTGAGGAAATTCTTGAACTGCCATTCGAGCAGCTCCGATATCGCCGTCGGTATGACGAGCATACAGACGATGACGATTACCATATATTGAAAAATGAGCTGCGAACGGAGCGAGTGCTTCATGTCCGTTATTCCGAAATCTTATAGCCGAAGCCGTGGACGGTGCGAATGAAGCCGTTTTCGTGTTCCGGGTCCGAGAGCTTTTTCCGTATATTCTTTATATAACTGTCTATCGAGCGCTCGAAGCCGTCGTATTCGTAGCCGAGCGCGTAGGTGATAAGGTCGTCGCGGCTCCACGTCTTGTCCGGGCGGGCCGCCATCTTTGACAAAATCATAAATTCGTTGCGCGTCAGCGAGACCTCTTCGCCGTTCTTCTTCACCGTCAGATTCTGCGGGTCGATCACGAGCGCGTCCCCGACGCGGATGAGCTCCGACGCCGAATCCTCCGCGGTGCCGCTCTTGCGCAGGTTCGCCCTGATGCGCGCCATCAGTATGCGCGGCGAAAAAGGCTTCACTATATAGTCGTCGGCCCCGGCGTCGAGCCCCGCGACGATGTCGTCCTCGCCGCTCTTCGCCGTAACCATGATTATCGGGGCGCTCGAGCTCCGCCGTATCTCGCGGCAGACGTCTATTCCCGACATGCCGGGGAGCATCAGGTCGAGAATAACGAGGTCGAACTGCTTCTCTCTGAACTTCCCTATCCCTTCGAGGCCGTCCGCCGCAATCTCCGCGGAATACCCGTCGCGCTCTATATAAGCCTTCTCGACCTCGGCTATCGCGCGCTCGTCCTCTACGATAAGTATCCTCATGTCCTCACCGTCTCTCGTCAAAATTCTTCGCCCCCATTATATTCCCTTTTCGTCCGCTTCTACTTACAAGTTTGAGCGGATTTCAGCATCCGCCCAAACTTTCCCGTCTGTTTACGCCGCGCGCCGGAGGTTCGCTCCGGCGGCGGGGTCAGATATGTTCGCGCCGCCTAGTAGGCAGGTCCGTCCCAATGACGCGGGCCGCCATGCCAGCCGTCAGGGCCGCAGCCGTGACGGAAGTGTCCGCCGCCCCAGTGGTGACGCGGAGCCCAGCGTCCGTCCCTCGGCCCCTCGCGCCAGCCGTCTCTCGGGCCGTGCCATCCGTCGCGGGGGCCGAAGCGCCCGTCGCGCGGGCCGCAGTACCAGCCGCGCCATCCGTCGGGATCGTCGAGCATCGCGTCGAAGCGCTCCATCGCGAGCTCGCGGTTAATCTTCTCGGCCTGGCTGAAATATTCCCACGCGCGCACCTTGTTCGGCTTGTCCTTGCTCAGCTCGTCGATGAACTTCACCCACGCGCCGTTGCCGTAGCCCATGCGCCTGTCGTGGCGGGCGATCCATCCGCAGCGCCCCTTGCTGTGGTCGTGGTTCTCGATGCAGTTGCGGAAGCCCTTCTCGCGGAACTCCTGACGAAGGTCGAGCTCCTTCGCGAAAAGCGTGCGCGCGCGCTGCTTGTCCGGCTTTTCCTTCCTCAGCTCGTCGCGCAGCTCGGCGCGGACCTTGCGCATCGCATCGAAGTGCACGCGGTCCCCCCGGCTCAGCTCCGGCCCGCGGCGGAAGTCTCCGCGCGGCGCGGGGCCTCCCTGCGGCTGATAAGCCGCGGCCGCCCCGGCTATTCCCAGCACCATTACGAAAGCTCCTATAACCTTTAATTTCATTGCGTCGTTCCTCCTCTATGTTATCTCCGGCTCGTGTCCGGCTCTCTTTGACGAGTTTATGATAACAATCCGCTATGACGATTTTATGAACGATTTATGGAGATTTTGTGAACGCGCGGCGGGGGCGTCCGCGCAGAAGCGCGCCCCGTAAACTCACGCGTTTTTGTAAAATCTTCGCCGTTTCCCCACCATTGGAGGCAATTTCATCCAAAGGAGGGGACAGTCATGTCCTTTACGGAAAATCCGCGGAGCGCGCTCTGCTCCGCGGGCGTGTGCTGCGGGACGTGCGGCGTGGAGGCGGAGCTTGAAGCTTACGCGCCGCTCGTGCGTTCGGTCGCCTGGCGCTACGCGGGGCGCGGCGCTGAATTTGAGGATCTGGTGCAGGAGGGGTGCCTCGCGCTGCTCGTGCTGATACCGAGGTGCCCGGACAGGCGCTGGCTCGCGCGTTACCTGAAAACCAACCTTCCGGGCTACGTGCGCGACGCGGCGGCGAGAATGAGAAAACCGATAACGAACGGAGGCGAGACCATGACGGAAGAGCTTGAAGCGACGCTCGGCAGAGACGAAGAACGTTACGAAGAGACGGAGCTGCGCGAAACGCTCGAGCGCCTGCTCACGCGCGAGGAGCTCGACATAACGCAGGCGCTGGTCGAAGGCTTCACGCAGGCGGAGATAGCGAAGGGATTAGGCGTAACGCAGCAGGCCGTAGCCGCGCGCGTCAAGAAAATCCGCGCGAAGCTGCGAAGCTCATTCTACGGCGAGAACGGCGAAACGCGACGAAGGTGACGCGCAGACGAGACAAATGGAAAAATCAAACTCTTGCAAAAATATGTAACTTGTGTAAAATATCTCTAAATATGCGCGAAACGCGTGCACTAGTCAACAAAAATTGGACATTAGATTTTTCTAATCCTGTACAATAGGGGTATATCTCTTTACTTCACTTCTTCCTCTTAG
>UQVV01000193.1 GCA_900544635.1 uncultured Cloacibacillus sp.
TATAGCCGTCTTGCCGACGCCCGGCTCGCCTATGAGCACGGGGTTGTTTTTAGTGCGGCGAGAGAGTATCTGAACGACGCGCTGAATTTCCTTCACGCGCCCTATCACGGGGTCCAGCTCGCCCTTCGCGGCAAGCTTCGTAAGGTCCGTCGCCAGCTGGTCAGTTATCGGCGTGTTCGACGGCGCTTCTCGCTTCGCGCTCTGTTCGCTGCGGCGCGGCTCCTTCGGAGCGCCGGAGCCAACGGTGCGGCCTCCCTCGCGCAGCTCGGCGATGAGCGCGCGGCAGCCCTGGAGCGTCATTCCGTGAGAGGCGAGCACCTGCGCCGCCATGCCCTCGCGTTCGGCAAGGATGGCGAGGAATATGTGCTCCGTCCCGATATAATTCATGCCCATACGCCGCGCCTCGCGCATCGCAAGGTCCATGACGACCTTCACGCGCTGGCTCGTCGGCAGGTCGCGCTCCTCCTCGTATGGCGTACCGACGCCGGCATTGCGCTCTATCTCGCTGACGAGGGCCTCCGGCGACGTCCTGTGGTACATCAGCACGCGCGAAATTATCGTGTCGTTGTCGTAGAGCAGCGCGAGCAGCACGTGCTCCGTCCCTATGACGTCGTGGCCCATCCGCAGGGCCTCTTTATGCGCTATCTGGAATACGCGCTTTCCGCGTTCCGTGAAATCCTGCCACATCTATATATTCTGTTCTCCGTTCGTATCGTGGGAATTTTTCAGCTCGCTTATCCTGTCGCGGAGCTTCGCGGCGTATTCGTAATCCTCCGCCTTTACCGCTTCGAGCATTTTCTTTTCGAGCGCCGCCATCTCTTCCTCGGCGGTCATGACTTTATCTTCGGCGGCGTCGGGCCGAGCCGTCTCCTTATCTTCGGCGTCCCTGCGCTCGAACATAGAATCCGGCAGGACTCCGCCGCAGTGCGGGCAGATATGCTTGGCGCTCTTCTTTTGAGCATAGGCGCCGCGCAGCGCCGGCATTACAAGCTCTCTGAAAGCTTCGTCTATACCCATCAGCCCTTCGACCGACAATGACAATTTCATAAGATTAGTCACGTCGTTCGTGCTGAGAAACTCTCCCGCGCACTCCCTGCAAAGGTGCTGCACGCGGCGCTCTCCGTTCACGACCTTGACGAGATGTATGTCGGCATGCCTCGTGCCGCATCGTTCACACAGCATATAACCCGCCTCCTAACTGAGCGCAAGGCTTGTCAGCAATTTTTTAAGCAATGACGCTCTCATTATTTCTCTTTTATGTATGGATATGTCGTAGAGATTTTTCCCGTTTTCCTCCTGATCGCGC
Source organism: uncultured Cloacibacillus sp. (assembly GCA_900544635.1). GTDB lineage: Bacteria > Synergistota > Synergistia > Synergistales > Synergistaceae > Caccocola > Caccocola faecigallinarum. The sequence continues at coordinate 1,307 of UQVV01000193.1, forward strand.
AGCGCGACCTCGATGATGAGGCGCTCGCGCGGAGAAAGCATCTTCCTGTTCTGGAGGTTCATCAGCAGCCGCCGCGAATCCTGCTCGGAAATTTTGTTTCCGACCAGGTCCTCCAGATGGACGGCCTCTTCGTCGCAGTTCTTGAAAGTCAGCTGCACGACGCGGATGTAGCCGTGGCCGCCGCGCTGGCTCTCAACGATGAATCCGTTCTCGGGCGCGAAGCGGCTTCTGAGCACGTAATTTATCTGGCTCGGCACGCATTCGAAATGTTCGGCGAGGTCTTTCCGCCGGAGAAGAATCGTTCCGCCTCCGTTCTCTTCAAGAAGATGACCGATGTATTCCTCTATCTTTCTCGTAAGACTTGACGACGCCACCGCGCTCACTCCGTTTCAAAAATTCGGCCCGCACGGGCCGCGCATTTTACAAATTACAAAACACAGCTTCTGACTGCCGTTACCGTCGGCGAGCGTGCCTTCGACAGTTTCCGCCCTGCGAGATTCTCCGCCGTTTCTTTTTCGGCCCGCCGCAAATTTTAGGCTTGATTCCGCTCGCTTCCGTTTAACAGAACGTTTTCATTCTGTACCATTGCGCGTATTTTACTCTATTACAACAAAAAGGTCAAGAAAAGGCAAAGATTTATCACTGCCCTTCCCTGACCTACTATATGAAGCAAACTGATAATATAGGCTTAAATTTCGCGCGGCGTCAGCTGCGGCGTATCACGCCGGCGCTCCATTTTATGAGCGCGTCTGACAATTTGACGAAATCTTCTTTTTGCGCGCGTCCGGCGCGGAAGTCCGCGAAGGCTGACAAAATCTCGCCGTCCTCGCCCTCCGTCTCAAGCGCAAGCTCGCTCAGCTTTTTGACGAAGCGCCCGGTCTCGCGCCAGCGCTTCACGCGCATGACGAAAAACGCCGATTTATAGAGCGCGCCGAGGATATCCATGCTCTTTTCGTAAAGCCTGTTGTGGCAGCAGCCGTGGTATATCGCGCATGCGCCGTCCTTGAGCGCCTTCTCCGCCGCGCCATCGCTTATGAGCGGAACTATGAAATCGAGCGAACCGTAAAGCGGCGCGGTGTCGTGATAGAGCAGAAACAATTCCGACGCGCTCCACGCTCGCAGCTCTTCCTCGCCGCAGATAAACCCGCACGCTTTTTCGGCGAACGGCATCGAGGCGACGGCTTCGGCGTAAAGGCCTAGCTCTCGCGGCGCGAGCTCCTTCAGCACGACGACGAGGTCCACGTCGCTCTCCTCCGAAGCCTCTCCGCGTCCGCGGCTCCCCTGAAGCCCGACGAATACGAGGCCGCCGCCGAAAGCGTCATCCAGCTTCCGCAGAAACTCCGCGCACCATTCATCAACGTTAAAATCCATAGCTTCTCCTCCTTCGCGCCCGCTCCAAACATACAAAAACGGCGGGCAACAATTTTAGCATGTTTCCCGCCGTTTGGATTTTTTATATTTGCCGCCCGCTCACGCCTCTCTGGAAATTTCCGAGCGCCGCGAGAGAAAGGCTTCAATCCTGTTCATCGCCTCTTTGATAGTCTCCAGGTCGTACGAATACGTTATCCTGACGAAGTTCGTGTAATCGTCGCCGAAGATAGTCCCGGGCATCAGCGCCACCTTGCATTCCCTGATGAGCGTATGCACCAGCTCCTCCGCTGTCCAGCCCGACGGCGACACGTCGGCCCAAAGGTAGAACGCGCCGCTCGGAGGGCTGCACCGCCAGCCGAGCCTGTGCGCGCGCTCACAGATGTAGTCGCGCCGCGCGCGGTACTCCTCCGCCATGCGCGCAATCTCGCAGCGCCCATGCTCCAGCCCGCGCAGCGCCGCGTACTGCGCTACGCCAGGCGCGCACATCACCGTCGCCGCGTTGATCATAGCTATCGGCGCGAGCAGCTCCTTCGGCGCGCAGAGGTAGCCGAGACGCCACCCCGTCATCGCCATAGATTTCGAAAAGCCGGAAATGAATACCGTGCGCTCGCGCATACCCGGCTGGCTCAGAATAGTGCAGTGCTCTCCCTCGTAGACGAATTCGGCGTAAACCTCGTCCGAAATCACAATGATATCCTTCTCGCGTATGACGTCGGCTATCTTCGCGAACTGCGCGTCGGACATAACGCTGCCCGTCGGGTTGTTCGGATAGTTGAGAATCAGCAGCTTCGTCCTCGGCGTTATCGCGGCCGCGACGTCCGCGGCGTCGAGCGCCCACCCGTTCTTTTCGTACGTCGGAACGAAGACCGGCACGCCGCCCGAAAGCCGCACCAGCGTCGCGTAAAAACCGTAGGCCGGCTTCGGCAGAAGCACCTCGTCGCCATCAGAGACGAAAGCCCTTATCGTATCGTCGAGGCCGAGCGACGACCCCGGCGTAATCAGCACCTCGCCGCTCGAATACGAGATGCCGAAACGCTCGTCAAGATATTCCGATATCTTCTCCTTAAGCTCCGCATAGCCGTTGCTCGGGGGATAAAAAGTCTTCCCAGACCGAATGGCGTCGATCGCGCCGTCCCCGACCACCGAAGCGGTCGAAAACCCCGGCTCGCCCAATCCAAGCGAGATGACGTCCGGCGGAAGATTAAAAAACGCCGCCATTTCAGGAACCGGAATCGCGCGCACTTTATCAGAAATCATAGAAGATATATCCACTGCCCCATCCCCTTTGCAAAATAAAATTTACCCTCTCGTCCTCTCGAAGATTACATACTCAGCTTTCTCTTCCGTTTTTTATCGCTTCTGCCATTCTATCATAGCGAACACGCCGAACTAAACCGCCGCCCTATTTTGACCGGTTTAGTTCGCTTTCTTCAAATTAAGTTCCGCACCTTGCCGCTTCGTCAAACGCAGCATCGCAAAAAGTAAT
>UQVV01000194.1 GCA_900544635.1 uncultured Cloacibacillus sp.
GATGTCTGCCCGTCGAGCACAATTCCGTCTGCCGGTATCGTCTCGCCCGGCAGCACGCGGATCACGTCGCCGACCATGACCGTCTCAGCGGCTATGATTTCCTCCGCGCCGCCGCGCAGCACGCGCGCCGTCCTCGGCGTGAGGCGCACAAGCTTTTCGATGCCCGCGCGCGCCTTCGCGACGGTCAGGTCTTCGAGCAGCGCGCCTATCTGCATGATGAAGGCCACCTCGCCCGCCGCGAAGTCCTCGCCGATGCTCACCGAGGCGATAAGCGCCATCGAGACGAGCAGGTCGGCCTTGACGTCGAAGGCCGTGACGAGGCCGATGAAGGCTTCGAGGATTATCGGCGCGCCGCAGAGCGCGATTGCAATCCACGCCGCGTCGAAGGGCAGAACGTCCGCGCCGAAAAAGCTCGCCGCGAGCGCCGCGCCCGAGACGGCGAGGAACGCCGCGTCGCGCTTCACGCCGCCCCATTCGAGAAGTTCTTCCAGTTTTTCAACAATCACCGCAGTCACCCTCCGTATAAAAACGATTGCGTTTCTGCTGTCATTATACCCATAGGGGTATATGTAAGCAAGCCCGCCGCGAACCGGATTTTTTCAAGCTTTAGTTTCGGTAAATTGCGGCTAACCCCCTTGACGATACACAAATGTTAGCATAAACTAACGAACGAAGCGGATTAGTTGCCGCTAACACAGCGTGCTCAGGCGCGCCGAAACAAAAAGTGGGATGATGCGAAATGATGCCGCTGACGCTTGCGGGAATCGGAGAGAGAAATGTAATAGGCCGCGTCGGAGGGAACGAGGAGACGAGAAGGTTCCTCGGCAACCTCGGAATTATAAACGGCGCTGAAATCACGGTAATTTCGGCAATCGGGGGAAACGTCATTGTGAACGTCAAGGACTCGCGCGTAGCGCTCAACGAGGACATGGCGCGTCACATACTGGTGTAGCCCGTTGTATTTATAGATATTTCATCGGTTTGCGGAAAGGAGAAACAGCGATGACTTTAGGCGAAGCGCAGGTCGGAAGCACGGTTGTCGTGACGAAGATCGAAGGAGACGGAGCTTACAAGCGCCGCATCATGGATATGGGCATAACGAAGGGCACGGAGCTCTATATAAGAAAGGTCGCGCCGCTCGGAGACCCGGTCGAAATCACGGTGCGCGGCTACGAGCTGTCGGTCCGCAAGAACGACGCGCAGTGCGTGCAGGTCAGGTAATCACGGAATTATTTTTTCGTCACAGGAATTTTTCAAGGAGGCAGCAGCAATGACCATGAGATTCGCGCTTGCCGGCAACCCTAACTGCGGCAAGACTACCATGTTCAACGCCATGACCGGCGCGAACCAGTACGTAGGCAACTGGCCCGGGGTCACGGTCGAAAAGAAGGAAGGAAAGCTGAAAAGCGTAAAGACCGGCGAGGAAGTCGTAATCACCGACCTCCCCGGCATCTACTCGCTTTCGCCCTATACGCTCGAGGAGGTCGTCAGCCGCGACTATCTTCTGAAGGATCGCCCCGACGTTATAATCAACCTCGTCGACGCGACTAACATCGAGAGAAACCTCTACCTCACGACGCAGCTCATCGAGACGGGCATCCCCGTCGTCATCGCGCTCAACATGTCCGACCTGCTCGCGAAGCGCGGCATCAAGGTCGACACGGAGCGCCTTTCTATGCTTCTCGACTGCCCGATAGTCGAGACCTCCGCGCTTAAGGAGACGGGCCTCGACGCGCTCATCAAAGAGGCGGTCAAGGTCGCGCAGGCAAAGGAAGTTGACCTGCCGCGCGAAATATTCTCGAAGGAGATGGAGCGCGCCGTCAGCGCCGTGAAGGCGCTTCTGCCCGACTCCGTCACCGAGGACGAAAAGCGCTGGTACGCGATAAAGCTTCTCGAAAACGACAGCAAGGTCGCGGCCTCCATGACGCTGCCCGGCGACGGCGCGGCGGCGCTCGCCGAGGCGAGACGCGAGCTCGAGGAGAAGCACGACGACGACATGGAGAGCATCGTCACCGACGAACGCTACAAGTTCATCCAGAAGATAGTCTCCACCGCCGTCAAAAAAGGCAAGGAGCAGATGACCGCCTCCGACAAGATAGACCAGATTGTGACGAACCGCCTGCTCGGCATCCCCATCTTCATGGCCGTCATGTTCGTCGTCTACTACATCTCCGTCACGACCGTCGGAACGTGGGTGACGGACTGGACGAACGACACCTTCGTCGGCTGGGTGCAGGGCATTGCCGCGGGCGCGCTTGAAGCCGCCGGCGCGGGAGACCTCGTCATGAGCCTCGTCGTCGACGGAATCATCGGCGGCGTCGGCGCGGTGCTCGGCTTCGTGCCGCAGATGGCGATACTCTTCCTCTTCCTCTCGATACTCGAAGACTGCGGCTACATGGTGCGCATCGCCTTCGTTATGGACCGCGTATTCCGCCACTTCGGCCTCTCCGGCAAGAGCTTCATCCCGCTGCTCATCTCCTCGGGCTGCGGCATCCCCGGAATCATGGCCTCGCGCACGATTGAACAGGACAACGACCGCCGCCTCACGATAATGACGGCGACCTTCATCCCCTGCGGAGCGAAGCTCCCCGTCATCGCGCTCATGGGCGGAGTCATAGCGAGCTACGCGACCGGCAGCTACGAGGCCGGCGGAGTGATAGCGCCGCTCATGTTCTTCATCGGAATCGCCGCCGTGCTCTGCGCCGCGATAATGCTCAAAAAGACCGCGCCCTTCTCTGGCAAGCCCGCGCCCTTCGTCATGGAGCTGCCGCAGTACCACGTGCCCTCGGCTAAGACCGTCCTCATGCACGTCTGGGAGCGACTCAAGGGCTTCATAATCAAGGCCGGAACGATACTCTTCGTCGCCTGCGTAGTAATGTGGTTCCTCGGCGGCTTCGGATTCACCGAAAGCGGCTTCGGCATGGTCGAAGACAGCTCGGCGAGCCTTCTTGCGAAAATCGGCGGAGCCATCGCGCCGCTCTTCATCCCGCTCGGCTTCGGCAACTGGCAGTCCGTCGCGGCCTCGCTCTCCGGCTTCACCGCAAAAGAAGCCATCGTCTCCACGATGGGCGTCCTGGCCAACGTGTCCGGCGACGTCGAAGACGCCGTAACGGTCGCGGAAGCGGTGGCGGCATGGTTCCCGAGCACGCTCGCGGCCTTCAGCTTCCTGCTCTTCAACATGCTCGACTCGCCCTGCCTCGCGGCTATCGCGACGATGGCGCAGCAGATGCAGGACAGAAAATGGTTCTGGTTCGCGATACTCTTCCAGAACATCTTCTCCTACCTCGTATGCCTCTGCGTCTACCAGCTCGGCACATTCTTCACGGGCGGCGGCTTCACGGTCTGGACGGGAATCGCGTTCATAGTGGCGCTCTTCTTCGCCTACATGCTCTTCAGGCCCGACCCGTACAAGAACCAGAAGGTCTACTCGAAACGCTCCGTGCAGCAGGCCGCGTAAGACTGGTATAATCTGACTAAAGTCCGAAACGGGGCCGGGTACGCAAAAAAGTATCCGGCTCCGTTCATCAAAAAGGAGTGAAAAGCCCGTGAGCGCAGACATCCTGATAATAGCCGCGATAGCCGCGTACTGCATATTCGTCGCGGCGCGCAGCCTCAAAAAGAAAAAAGGAAACGCCGCGGGCACGTGCGGAGGCGGGTGAGCGGGCTGCAGCTCGGCGTGCCGTGACGCATACCGCTACGAAAACCTCTTCAAAGAGAAAAAGGACTAGAAAAATGGGAGATTCCACAGGCTCGATGTTCTACGCCTTCGCGGCGTTCCTCGTCATATACTTCATCGGCGCGGCCGTCTACTGCGGACACAAGTTCATCAGCGGCAAGCTGCGCAAAAAGTAGGACGAAAAGCAAAAAGGGAGATGCGTTGAATGACTGACGCCGTAATACTGGCGCTCGTAGCCGCGCTCATGTTCTTCGCCGTGCGCGGCGCTGTAAAACACTTCAAGGGCGAAAGCCCCTGCTGCGGAGGCGGCTCCGGCCTGACGAAGGCCCCCGCCGAAAAGCGGCTCGACAGCCCCGTCCTCGGCAGAAAAACGGTAAAAATCTCCGGCATGCACTGCGACCACTGCGTCCGCAGCGTCACCGAGGCGATAAACAAAATCGACGGAGCCTCCGCGAAAGTCAGCCTTAAAAACGAAACCGCCGTAG
>UQVV01000195.1 GCA_900544635.1 uncultured Cloacibacillus sp.
GGGACTACGCCGGAGCGGAGGAGCTTTTCGATAAAATCAAGAAGCTGCGCCCCAAGCGGCGCGACCTGTTCTACTATAAGGCCTACTGCCGCGAGCGGCAGGGCGACAAGGCCGGCGCAGTCAAATATTACGAAGAACATTTGAAAAGCGAACCCGAGGACGTGAAGGCTATGGTGCGCCTCGGCTGGCTCTACCTCGACCGAAAGGACTACAACGCGGCACTGAAATGGTTCCGCGAGGCGGCGAGGCAGGAGAAGAAGGACGCCGCGCTCTGGCGGCTGACCGCCGAGGCCGCCGAGAAAGCCGGCGACAAGGCCGAAGCCTCTGCCGCGTGGCTCGAAGCCGCGAACACGGGTGAAAGCGCGGAGGAAATCATGGCCTGCGGCAAAGCGCTGCTGCGCATAGGCGACTACCGCGCCGCGATGACCGCCTACGAGCTCGCGGCGAAGGCCGCGCCCGACGACAAAGCGCCGCTGCACGGCCTCGCCGCAGCGAAGGCGATGCTCGGCCTGCCGACGAACCCGCGGCTCGTAATCGCGCCCGGCGAAGCGCTCGGCGCGGTGAAGCTCGGCGCGACTAAGGCCGAGGCTAAGGCCGCGATGGACGGACGCTCGCCCGACGCGAAGGAATTCGGCACCGTCGGCGGAAACTCAATGATCGCCGACCGCCCCGTAGAGATATGGCGCTACGACGGCTCGCGCGCGATGCGCATAATCTTCATAGACGGCGAGGTCCACGAGATAGAGACCGCCTCTCCGCTCTACAAAACCGAAGACGGCCTCGGCCTGTCGAACTTCCTGCTCGCGAAGAACGAGGGCAAGCTCAAATGGAAGCGCGACACGCGCGCCAGCGTCCTCGTCTGCCTCGCGAAGGGCGGCGGCCTCACCTTCTACGCCTACGGCCTCGCCCCCGACGGCGCTTCCGCGGAAGAGACGAAGCTGCGCGTCCACCGCGGCGACGTCAGCATCGACGGCATAAACGGCTTCTCGCTCATGACCTTCGGCTCCGCCGGCTAAATTCGGCGGAATGGCGACGCCGCACGAAATCCTAAAAAAAGTATTCGGCTACGACAGCTTCCGCAAAGGCCAGCTCGAGCTCATCGAGGCGATAGGTTCGGGCCGCGACGCGATCGGCGTCATGCCGACCGGCGCGGGCAAGTCGCTCTGCTACCAGATACCGGCGATAATGGCGGGCGGCCTCTCCGTCGTCGTATCTCCGCTCATATCGCTGATGAAGGACCAGGTCGACGCGCTGCGCGAGAACGGCGTCAGCGCCGCGACGATAAACAGCGCGATGGACTGGGAGGAGGCCGCCGAGGTATTCCGCGCCGCGAGAAACGGAAAAATCCGCCTGCTCTACGTCGCGCCGGAGCGGCTCGAAGGCGGCTTCGGCGACTTCCTGCGCGAGGCCGCGCCGAAGCTCGTAATCGTCGACGAGGCGCACTGCGTCTCCCACTGGGGCCACGACTTCCGACCCTCGTACCTCAACATCGCGCCCGTCATGGAAAGCCTGCCCGTGCGCCCACCCGTCGCCGCCTTCACCGCGACCGCCACGCCCGAGGTGCGCGCGGACATAATAGAACAGCTCGGGCTGCGCGACCCCTTCTCGCTCACAACCGGCTTCGACCGCGAAAACCTATTCTTCCACGTCGAGCGCCCCGACGACAAAAACGCCGCGATGATGCGCTACGTCGGCCAGTTCCCGCATGCCTCGGGGATAATCTACTGCTCCACGCGCAAGACCGTCGAAGAGGTCTGTGAGCGGCTGCGCAAGAAAGGCGTCAAGGCCGTGCGCTACCACGCGGGATTGTCCGACGCGGAGCGCGCGCGCAATCAGGAGGAATTCATACACGACCGCGCCCCCGTCATGGTCGCGACCAACGCCTTCGGCATGGGCATAGACAAGTCCAACGTCCGCTACGTCCTGCACTACAACATGCCGCAGAACCTCGACGCCTACTACCAGGAGGCCGGGCGCGCGGGCCGCGACGGACTGCCCTCTGACTGCCTGCTCTTCTACGGCGCGCGCGACGTCGTCACCGCGAAATTCTTCATCTCGCAGAGCCCCGAGGATACGCGAGAGTCGGCGAACAAAAAGCTGCGCGCGATGATAGACTACTGCCACACCTCCGGCTGCCTGCGCGCCTTCATACTCAACTACTTCGGCGAGACCGGCGTGCCCGAGAAATGCACCGCCTGCGGCAACTGCACCGAAAACACCGAGCGCGCCGAAATCACCACCGAGGCGCTCAAAATACTCTCCTGCGTCTACCGCATGTCCGAGGCGAGCGGCGGGAAACATTACGGAATCTCGATGCTCGTCGACGTGCTTCGCGGCTCGCAGCGCGCGGAGGTGCTCGCGCCCGGCTTCGACAAAATATCTACATACGGCCTGCTCAAGGACAGAAGCGCGCGCGAGGTGCGCGAAATGACGGACTTCCTCATCGCCGAGGGATATTTGCAGGTCGGCGGCGAATTCCCGACGCTTTCCTTTACGCCGCGCACGATGCCTTTCTTCAGAAACCCGACTCCGCTCGTCATGCGCGTCAGCGAAAGCGACAAAGCGAAGGCCGAACGCATAAAAAAGCGCACGCGCGAAATCTCCGCCTCGGCCTCCGAAGGCCTCTTCGAAGAGCTGCGCGTACTGCGCCGCGCGATAGCCGCGGAAAACGGCGTGCCGCCCTACGTCGTATTCTCCGACAAAACCCTCGCCGCAATCTGCGACGCGATGCCCGACGACGAAGACGACTTCCTCGAAATCCCCGGCGTCGGCGCGGCGAAGCTCGAACGCTACGGCGAAGCCTTCCTCTCCGTAGTCCGCGAATGGAAGCGCAGGGCGTAACCCGCCGGATAAAACGACGAAAATTCCTCAAATCCAACGCCGCGCCCGAACGCCGCCGCACGCGCCGTAACGCGCGCCGAAAGACGGCGGATATTTGTCTTTTCCCGCGTTCAATATAAAATAGACGAACGACCGGCGCGTTCCGCAAACCGCGAAACGCCGCAAAAGGAGACGAACAAAATGACAGCCATAGAAGCGATCATGAAACGCAGAAGCGTCAGAAAATTCACCGGCGAACCCGTAACGAAAGAGACCGTCATGCAGCTAATAGACGCGGCCGCCGCCGCGCCGAGCGCGATGAACCTCCGCCCCGTCCGCTTCATCCTCATGGACAAGCACGACATGGCGAAGCTCGCCGCAACGATAGACCAGAAGCAGCCTTTCGAGCAAGGGCAGTGGGCGATAGCCGTCTGCGCCGACACGCGCGGCTACACCGGCGGCACAGGCTGGCTCGAAGACGCATCCGCCGCGCTCGAAAACATACTAATCGCCGCGACCGCCCTCGGCCTCGGCTCGCTCTGGTACGGCGTCTACCGCCGCGCCGCCAAAGAGCCCCAAGTCCGCGCCGCGCTCAACCTCCCCGAAGGCGCGGAATGCGCAGGCATAGCCGTAATAGGCCGCGCCGCGGAGGAACATAAGGGACACGGACATGCCGACGCAAAGTTTGTGTTTGAGTCGGCGTGGAAGGAATAAATCCAGAAGCGTAATAAAACCGGCGCGGAGCTCCGAAACACGGGCTCCGCGTTTTTTGTTTGTCGTGCGCTTTGCTATAATTATCCCGTTACATGCGAAAAACATAAAATTGCCGTAACGGGGGTAATCTTAATGCCTGTCCCGAAATATTACGAAATGCAGAGGCCTTTTCTCGAAGCGCTGAAAGACGGGAAACCGCACGCGATGAAGGATGTCGTGAAATGGTATATCAAAAAAATAGTTAGACAAGTAGGTGTATCTACTGTAATGAGATAATGAGATATCTTTATGATACTAGGAACAGTTTTTCCCCATATAACAATTATCGTTATCCTACACATATCAGTAGCATAAGATGACGTATAGAGTAAAAGCTAATGTCTTTCTTGATCATTTTGAGCAATACATTGGTAAATATATGACGAATATAGCAACCTAAACATGGTAGATGATTCATGTAGATCTAGAGCAAAGATTTCTTTTACCTTATTGATTCTATATAGCACAGTATTTTTATGAACGTGCAAGATATCAGACGTTTCGCCCAAGTTCTTACCTGTATTAAAATAGCACAATGTGAGCCTGTGAAGATCTTTCTGTAAGTTATCCAAGACTGCC
>UQVV01000196.1 GCA_900544635.1 uncultured Cloacibacillus sp.
GCGGTCTTTCGCGGCGACCGGGACGACTGGGGCTTTGGAATATTTTATGAAGAGCGCGTCGTGGCCGACGCAGAGCCCCATCAGTATGTTCAGGTCTGTCTTCGCATCGTTGAGCACGGCGGCCTGCTCTATCGGGTTGCAGGATATGTTTCCTATGCGGTCACTCTCCATCGCGCCCATCTCGGACTTCGGCACGCCGCAGACCTTGCAGTTGACCGTCGCTATCTCGAAATATTTATCGAGTATCGCGCCGAGCTTCGCAGCCTCCTCGGAGAAGGCGGCGCAGAAGGCTATGCCGAGCTTTTTGTATCCCATCTTCTGCGAGAAAATTATTATCTCCTGTATGCGGTTCGCCTCGCCGTAGTATTCGGCCTCGACCTCGGAGGCCGCGCGCATCATGCGGCGGTCGGTCTCGTCGGCGTAGAGCGCAGCGGCGTCGCAGGCGGTGCAGGCCATGCCGCCGCCGCAGGGTTTTTCCGTACATTTATCGCATCTCATTGTAATTCGCCTCTTTCATATTTTTTCATGTCGTCGGGAAGCGGCGCTTCTATCCTCGCGCCGCGCAGCGCGGCTGGCAGCGCCGCGTCGTCGGGGAATATAGCGAGCCGCGCGTGAAGCAGCGGGCGCTTGCCCATCTTGCCGCCGTATTTCGCGTCGCCCGCTATCGGGTGTCCTATCGCGGCGAGGTGCGCGCGCGCCTGGTGCGGGCGGCCCGTCACGAGCTCCGCCTCGACGACGCTCCTGCTCCCGCAGACGGCGATTCTCCTGTAAAGCGTGAGCGCGCGCTGCCCGCCTTCGTCTGGGCGCACTGTGTTCGTGCGCGCGTCCTTGAGCAGCGGCAGGTCGATTTTTCCCTTTTCCGGAGCTTCGCCCTCGACGACGGCCCGATAGATTTTTCTGATTTTGCGTTCGCGCACGAGCTCGGCGAGGGTCCGCTGCGCGCGGCCCGTGAGCGCGATTATCACCGCGCCCGATGTGTTTCTGTCGAGGCGCTGCACCGTCGCGGGACGGTAGTCGCTTCTGCTCCAGCCAAGCTCTGCGAGCGCCCGCGTGATGAGCGAGTCGCCGCCGCGCTCGTCGGGCTGGGTCAGAAGGCCAGCGGGCTTGTTGACTATCCAGGCGAAATCGTCTTTGTAGAGAGTTTCAAGCGGCTTCGCGCGAGGCAGCTCACGCGCGGGCGCGGCGGACTCCTTCGCGCCGTCCTCCCACGGCACGGTGAGCCGCTGCCCCTCGGCGAGGCGGGCTTCGCCCTTCGTGCGTTTCCCGTCGAGGCGCACCTCGCCGGTGCGTATCGCCTTCATTATCGCGCCGAGCGGCACGCCGGGCCAGAGCGTCCGTAGCACGCGGTCCACCCTGCGCCCGTCGTTGTCGGCGGAGATTACGAGCTCGCGCGCCATTTTATTTTTTCCAGAAGCGGCGCTGCGTCGAGTTGTTCCACGCCGAGATGGGCTGGTCGTCGGTGAGGTTCTTGACGGAATCCTTCCAGCAGAACATTCTGAAGTCGAGCTCGTCCGCCGAGGAGACTATGAGCGCCTCGGGCGTAGCTGGGACGACCGGCGAGCCGAACTCGCGCTGGCCGTGGTGGCTCAGCAGTATGTGCGAGAGGTGCGTGCGCAGCTTTTCCGAGAGGCCGAACTGCGCGGCGAGCTCCGAGAAGCGCAGGTAGCCCTGCGCGACGTGGTCGAGCAGCGCGCCCTCGACGGTGATTTCCGGCACCGGGGTCATGCGGTATGACTCGAGCTTGCCGATGTCGTGCAGCAGCGCGCCGGCTATGACGATCTCCTTGTCCACGTCGTAGCCGGAGGCCGCCATCGACTCGGCCATCGCCTTCGCGCAGGCGGCGACGGAGACGGTGTGCTCCAGCAGGCCGTTGGCGTAGGCGTGGTGGTGGCTCACGGCGGCGGGCCAGTCGCGGAAGCGCGTCCAGCGGTCGCCGCCGAAGACGAAGCGCAGGAACTTCCCCGCCTCGCCCCGGCACTCGCCGACGAGCGCCTCGAAGCGCGCGGCAAGCTCGCCGACCGGTATAGGCGAGTGCGGCAGATAGCCTGCCGGCGGATATTTTTCCTGGTTGAGCAGCGTTATCTTGTTGAAGTTGAACTGAAGCAGGCCGCGGTACTCGGCGACCTTGCCGTTGACTCCGACGGTGCGGCCCGTGAGCTGGACGATGCGCTCGGGCGGCAGCTTGTCGTCGTCGCTCTGCGGAGAGGCCTCGGACTTGTCGAGCCACTGCGCGTCCGACCAGACCTTCGCCTCGACGGTGCCGAGGCCGTCCGTCGCGATCACGTCGTAGTATGGTTTGCCGTTTTTATCGCTTTTCTGTGAAATGTAGCTTATGACGAATATCGCCTTGAAGAGCGCGCCCGCGGGGAGCTTGCGCACCTCCTGGCTGTTGAGAAGCGTGTTCGCCGTCATACTTCATCTTCCTTCCGTAAAGGCAGTTTCACGTTTTTTAATGATAGCATTTTTTCGCCGATTGCACAGCGGTGCGTACATTTAATACATCAACGGTGCGGACAGCGAAAGCGGAGCTGAGTGTGTATAATAGCGTCAAGCCACGACTTTCTGCAATCCTAGGAGGAATATCCATGAGTAAGGTCAACTGGGGATCAAGGCTTTCCGAGGCGGCGCTGAACGTCAAGCCGTCACCGATTCGCGCGCTTCTGAAATACACCAAGACGCCCGGCGTCATTTCCTTCGCCGGCGGCAATCCAGACCCTGCGGTTTTCCCGGTCGCGGAGTTCGCGGAGGCGGCGCAGATACTCAGCCGCGAAGGGCGCGACGTGCTCCAGTACGGCGCGACCAACGGCTACGAGCCGCTCAAGGGCTACATTTCAAAATGGATGGCCACGCGCATGGGACGCGAGACGAATCCGGATGAGATGCTGATAACGACAGGTTCGCAGGAGGGTATGGACCTTCTCTGCGCCGTCCTCATCAGCGAGGGCGACACGATAATCGTCGAAGGGCCTACCTACCCGGGCGCGCTACACGCGATGCGCAACCGCGGTGCGCGCTTCCTTTCCGTGCCGTGCGACAAGGACGGCCTGCGCGTCGACCTCCTACCGTCCGTTATCGAAGAGGGACGGAAGAACGGTCACAAGATCAAATTCATCTACACGATAGTGAACTTCCAGAATCCGTCCGGCGCGACGCTCACGGCCGAACGGCGCGCCGAGCTTCTTAAAATAGCAGAAAAGTACGACCTCCTCATTTTCGAGGACGATCCATACGGACATCTGCGCTACGAAGGCGCGGATGTGCCGACGATCTTCTCTATGGACAAAGAGCAGAGCGGGCGCGTCGTCTACGCCTGCTCTTTCTCTAAGATACTCGCGCCGGGGACGCGCGTCGCGTGGATCGCAGGAGACAAAGAGCTCATAAACAAGATGGTGATGATAAAGCAGGGGACGAACCTCTGCACAAGCGTCGTCGCTCAGGCGCTGGTCTACGAGTACTGCCGCCTCAGCCACCTCGACGGCTTCCTGCCGAAGATAATCGCGCACTACGCGAAGAAGCGCGACGCGATGGACGCGGCTTTCAGGAAATATCTGCCGGAGAACGCGGTCTTCCACAGGCCGGAGGGCGGCTTCTTCTTCTGGATTCAGGTGCCGGGCGTCGATTCGACGAAGCTTTTCATGAAGGCGATAGAACACGGCGTCGCGTTCGTGACGGGGCCGTCGTTCTACGCGGAGCCGGGGACTGGCGCGGATTTCATGCGCACCTGCTTCACCTTCGCGCAGCCGGAAGAGATAGAGGAAGGGGCGAAACGCCTCGCCGCGGCGATAAAGGAGCTCTAACGCCGCAAATTTATAAAGCGTCAAAAAGCCGGGGGCGCGCCTCCGGCTTTTTTCTTTTCTTTACAGCGGCGGCGGCGGATGCTAGACTTTGCCGGAAAACTTGAATTTACGGGGAGAATCTGTAAAAAATGGCGGAAGATATAATTGCTGCGCAGGCGACGGCTTGGGGCGAAGGCGGCATAGCGATAGTGCGTCTCTCGGGCGAGGGCTGCGTGCGGCTCGCCGGGGAGATTTTCCGCGGGCGGCGTCCGTTCGAGGAGCAGCCGCCGCGGTACATGGCGCTCGGCTCGCTGCGCACGCGCGGCGGGGAGACCTTCGACGAGGCGCTCGCCGTGCGCTTTCCACGCGGCGCGAG
>UQVV01000197.1 GCA_900544635.1 uncultured Cloacibacillus sp.
AAGCTGAGAGCCGCGCGGCTAATATTCGGCATGGTACGGGAACGGCAGGAGCTCCTTCGCGCGCACCTTGCAGAGGCCGCCTTCGTCCTCGACTATCACCCAGCAGTCCGGCATATAGTCGCCGAGTATCTGGCGGCAGTTGCCGCAGGGCGGCATTATCTCGCCGCGCTCGCCGCCGCGCACAGCGACGATGCAGTCAAACTCCCGCGCGCCGTCCATGACCGCCGCGCCTATCGCGACCGGCTCGGCGCAGGTTCCGTGTATAGAGTAGACGTTGACGCCGCGGTATATTTTCCCGTCCGCGGCCCTCAGCGCGCAGCCGACGGTGTGGCGGTATTCCTCTCCGTCGTAGCAGGGCGCTATCGCGCCGCGCGCGATTTCTATAAGCTCGCGGTCCTCCGGCTCAAGCGCGCGTTTTTCCATGAATGGTGCGCTCCTTTCATATTTATAGTTTCTTCCTCAAATATATCATGTCGCGCAGAAGCACGCCGCCGTCGATTATCGGGCGGCTGTAGTTTTTCGTGAAGAAGTCCCGCTCGCGGCGGAATACCGAATATCCGCAGCTTTCGTAAAACCCGAGCGTCTGCGGCGTTTCGCCCGTGCCAAGTATGAGCTCGGAGAAGCCGCGCCCGCGGCAATGCCGTTCGATGAATTCCATCATCGCGCGCCCGTGCCCGCGCCGCTGACGCTCCGGCGCGACGGAGATGTTTTTGAGCTCCGCCGTGCCGCCGCCCTCGTCGGTCACGACCGCGGCGCAGAGCGCAGTTTCGCCATCGCGCATGACGAAGAGCACGCCGCGCGAAAGGTAGCGCATGATCATCGCTTCCTCCTCGTCGCCCACGAGCAGCAGAGGGATATATTTTTCCTTATCCTCCGAGATTTTTACGATTTCCATATCATTCGCCGCCGCGCCGCAGCGTCAGCACCGTCAGCTCCGAGGGCACGCCGAGCCGCGTCAGGAAGCCGTTCCATATCCCCGTGCCGGGCGAGACGAAGAGCTTCATGCCGTCAACATCGTACCAGCCGTTTACGAAGCCGCCGTTGTATTCCGCAATCACGCGCGCAAGCCCCCATACCATGCCGCCGTGAGTGTGGCCCGAGAGCTGCAAATCAACGCCCGCCTCGGCGTTCGCGCGCGCGTTCCCCGGGCGGTGGTCCATCAATATCACAAACGCGCCCTCCGGCGCTCCTTCGATAGCCCTGCGCGCGTCGGGCGCTCCGCCGCCGTAGCGCGCGGAATATCCGTCGGGCAGCCCGGCGACGGCGAGCGCGGCGTCTCCGCGGCGGATTATCCTGTGCTCGTCAAAAAGTATGTCGGAGCCCAATTCTCCGAGCCGCGCCGTCCATTCGCGCCAGCCGAAATAATATTCGTGGTTGCCGAGCACGCCGAAAACGCCGTCGCGCGCGCGCAGCCCCGCGAGCGGCTCAACGTCGGCGCGGCGCGCCTCGACAGTGCCGTCGATGAAGTCGCCCGTCATCAGTATCATATCCGGCTCAAGCTCGCCGATACGGCGGACGAGCTCTGCCGTCCACGGAGCTTTGCGCGAGGCGCTTATGTGCAGGTCGCTGAGGTGGATTATCCGATAGCCGTCAAACTCCGGCGGAAGCTCCGCAAACGCCGCTTCTCGCTCGACTATGCGCGGCTGGCGCTGCGCCTCGTAAACGCTGTAAACTCCGACCGAAAGCGACAGAGCGAGCATCAGAGCCGCCGCCATCGGCGAAATGCCAGAGGAAGAGAAAACTCCGTAATACATGCCGCTGCCCGTGCGCCACGCGTTCGCGGCTCGCGCTATGCTCCGCAGCACGAGCGACAAGTCGCGGCAGAGCGTCAACGCAAAGAGCACTGCGAGCGCGACGAAGGCGGCGGTGTAGCCCTCGATGACGAGCTTCGGAAGCTCGGGCGAGAAGAAGTGGCCGCCTACGTGAGTGAAGAACTGCTGCTTGAAGGCCGCCGCGACTATGAACACCGAGAGCGCCGCCTTCGCGGGCCAAGCGGCGCGAAGCGGCAGGACGAAGCGCAGAACTGTGTAAATCACCAAAACGAATGCAGCTATCCTAAACATGAGGTCAAGTATAGATGTTGGAGCCGCTCCAGGTCAACAGCGCGCCGCTCTGATAAAATATGCTCATTGCATGACGAAAGGACTGACTGCGTTGAAGGCGAAATTCCTGAAAAAGCTGCTCGCGGCGCTGCTGCTCGCGCTGCTCGCCGCGCTTCCCGCGGCTGCCGCGGAAAAGCGGTTCCACATACTTATGATAAACGACCCGCACAGCTACATTCTGCCCTACCGCGAGGCCGTGACCGATGCGGACGGGCGGCAGTCCGTCGCTTACACGGGCGGCATGGCGCGCGCGCTCGAGCTGGTGCGCGAAGAGCGGGCGAAAATCGAGGCCGAGTCCGGCGCGCCTGTGTTCCTCTTTGAAGCGGGCGACGTGATGCTCGGCCTCAAGGGCGCGCTGACGGCGGGCGAGGCGGAGTACGGCGCGCTCGCGCTGCTCGGCTTCGATGCGGGCGTGCTCGGCAACCACGACTTCGACGGCGGCGTGAAGACGCTCGCGAAGCTAGGGCCGAAGCTGAAATTCCCCGTCCTCGCCTCGAACATAGAATTTGAGGACGAGCGGGCCGTCGGGCGGTATTTCGCGAAGAGCGCGATAATCGAGCGCGGCGGCGTGAAGCTCGGGGTATTCGGCCTCGTGACGCCGGAGCTTAAATCTGTGGTGAGCTTCCCCGAAGGCTTCGGCGTCGACGCGGAGCTCGCCGCGGTCGCGGAAAGGTACGTCCGCGAGCTGCGCGCGGCGGGCGCGGACGCCGTCGTAGCGATAAACCACATCGGCCTGCCGCTCGACAAAAAGCTCGCAGCCGAGGCGCGCGGCATCGACGTGATAGTGGGCGGCCACACGCACGACGCGGTGGAGGAAAAGATAATCATAGACAACGGCGCAAACTCGACGCTCGTCGGGCAGGCTGGCCTCGACGGGCGGTACGCGGGGCGCTTCGACGTGACGGTGGACGAGGGCGGCCTCGTCGCGGAAAAGTCGTCGTGGACGCTGCTGCGCGTGACGCCCGAGACGCGCGGCGTGCCCGAAGTCGAAGCTATGGGCCGCGCGGCGCAGCGCGAAATCGCGGCGGCGCTGAAAATCAGCAACCCGATCATGGGGCTGACGCGCGCCGTGGACTGCACGCGGACGGCGGCGCGCACGCGCGAGAACGAGTTCGGCAATCTCGCGGCTGAGGCTTTCAGATATTCCGCGAACGCGCGGATAGGCTTCATCAACGGCGGCTCGCTGCGCATCGGTCGCGTCGTCCCGCCCGGGCCCTTCTCGTCCACAGACATGCTCGACCTGATACCATACGGCGACAAGCTCCGCCGCCTGCTGATGACAGGCGCGCAGATACGCGAGCAGCTTGAAATTTCGGCTTCGTCGCTCGTCTCGCCCGGCGAGGAGTACGATTACGCGCGGCGCACGCATTCCGGCGAGTTCCTGCACGCTGCGGGGCTGCGCTTTGAGATAGACCTTGACGGCGAGCCCGCGGAGGTCGTGAACCGCCGCATGACGCGCGCCGGAAGCCGCGTGCGGAACGTGATGGTCGAGAGCGCGCGCGGCTGGGAGCCGCTCGACGACGAAGCGGTCTACTCCGTAGCGGCGTCGGCCTTCCTCTGCCGCGAGTTCGGCTGCATAAAGAACGAAGAGACGCCGCACAGCGTGATAGATGCCTTCGACGCCTACTGCGGCGAGGCGCTCGGACGGCGCTTCGAGCCGAAGCTCGACGGCAGGATAAAGATAACGGGCGGCGGAAAATAGCGGCGGCCGCCGTACAGACGAAAGGGCAAAACGCACGGAGCGCGGGACAAATTCAGTATCCGCGCTCCGTTTTTTATACGGTGGAAAAATTACAGCGACTCTCTGAAGAGCGACGCCGCGCCTATGACGGCGGCCTCGCCGCTTAGACTCGAGGTTTTCAGCGTGAAATATGGGCGGAAGGGCGCGGGCAGGTATTTTTGCGCGCGCGCGGCGAGCTCATCCGCGAGCCCGGCGGCGCGGCTCATCCCGCCGCTCAGTATCACGGCTTCGGGGTCGAGCGTCACCGTTACCGAGGCTATGCCGCGCGCAAGAGCTTCGAGCGCGGGCGAGATTATCGCCTCGGCT
>UQVV01000198.1 GCA_900544635.1 uncultured Cloacibacillus sp.
TACTCGGCTTTGTGGAACTCGCCGACGCCGCCGTCGGCGGGGCTTATCGCCGGTATCGCGACAAGGTCGCAGAGGGTCTGTACCATCTTCGGCTCAAGCTCTTCTATCTTCGCAAAAAGTTTTTCTTTCAAGATATACACCTCGTTCTCAGTGTTTTTGACGATGCTTCTCGATGATGATTTTATAACAACGGCGGGCTTTTTCAAGTTTTTTCGCGGCGGCACGAAAAAACGCGCCCCCATGAAAGAGGCGCGTTCGTGTCGATTTTTTGTCCGGAGCTTCGCGTTCGGTTACTTCTCGTCCTTCATCTGGGAGAAGATGTTCGCAAGGATGGCGCCGGAAATGTTGTGCCAGACGCTGAAGACCGCGCCGGGAACCGTGGCGAGCGCGAGCGACGGGAACGAGGTCGCGGCAAGGCTCGTAGCGAGGCCGGAGTTCTGCATACCGACTTCTATAGCGATAGCCTTCTTCTTGGAAAGCGGCAGGCCGAGCACGCGTCCGACGCAGTAGCCGAGCGCATAGCCGAGGAGGTTGTGCAGGATGACGACGACGAAGACTATCAGACCGGTCGACATGATGCGCTCCGAGTTCGCGGCGACGACGGCGGCGACTATCATGACTATCGCGGTGACGGAGACGAGCGGCAGTATCTTGACCGCCTTCTGCGTCGTCTCGCTGAAGAACTTGTTGATTATGAAGCCCGCGCCTATCGGGAGGATGACGACCTGCACTATCGAAATGAACATCGACATCATGTCGACGTTGACCGTCTCTTTAAGAAGCAGGTAGGTGAGCGCCGGGGTGACGATAGGGGCGAAGATGGTCGAGACGCTCGTCATACCGACGGAGAGCGCGACGTCGCCCTTGCTGAGGTAGGTCATGACGTTCGACGAGGTGCCTCCGGGGCAGGTGCCGACGAGGATGACGCCGACGAGCAGCGCGTCGTCGAGCTGGAAGAGCTTGCCGAGCGCGAAGGCGAGGAACGGCATGATGGAGAACTGCGCGATGAAGCCGATGATTATATCGCGCGGGCGCTTAAAGACGACGGCGAAGTCCGCGGGCTTCATCGTAAGCCCCATACCGAACATGACTATCATAAGAAGCGTCGTGACCCAGCTCGTCTTTATCCAGATAAGCGCCGACGGCTGGAACAGCGCGATGGCGGCGATGATGACGACGATGATCGCCATGTACTTTCCGACGAACTCACTTAATTTCTCAAGAAACCTCATAACTGAAAACTCTCCTCCGCGCGCGAAATTGCGCAAATATTAAAAAATAACGCCCACGTATTATAAGAATCAAGGGGCCGTGCGTCAAACGCGGCGCGAGCCGCGCTCTGCGGCGCAAACACAGGCGTTTCGCGCCGCGCGGCGAAGAATGCACAGGGCGGCGGCGCTTTGGGCAAATAAAAAGAGGGCGCGGCCTCCGCCCTCCTAATTTTTTAAGTTTTACAATATTACCGAAAATTACCTAGCCGCAGTAGCCCGGGCCGCGGTGGTAGTCGTAATAATGGTGCCCGCCGCCGTGGCAGCCGTGCGCCATGTACGTCTCTCCGGGCTCAAACGCAGCGGCGGCCTCCGAATAGGCCGGCGCGGCGCAGGCCGCCGCGAGAAGCAGAAGCGCGAGCGCGCAGAACCCCAGGCGCTTGCCCGACATCCAGTTCTTCAAAGAAATCACTTCCTCCGCATATCTTTCGTCCAGATTATACACCCGCGCGGAAAACTATGTTTCCCCGAGCGCACAAAGATGCTCAGGCGCGGGGCTAGCCTCTGCGCCCGCGGCGTCCGCGTCCGCTCGGAGCCGGGCTCAGCGCCTTCGCGGTCTCGCGTATAAGCCCCGTCGCAGCCGCGGCCTTCCCGCCGCGCTCCTCTCCGTATATCGCCGCGCCGAACGACATCCCGAGCAGCAGCCCCTTCACCAACAGACTCACAGCATCCGACGAACCGTGCATCGTATCAGCTCCCCATAGCTAATTAGCTTAAGCTTACTGTGGATATTTTATCCTATTTAGTTAGCTTGCGCTACTCTAAAAAATACGAAGCCGCAGCTTCCGCCCGCGGGATGAGCGGCATGCCGAGGAAGGCAAAAACGCGCGGCAAACGTTTTTTAACGACCGAGCCGCTCCATCGCCATGCCTATCAGCCTGTCCGCATAGTCGGCCATGAACAGCGGGATATTCAGGAGGTCGCCGTCCAGCTTCAGATTTTCCAGCGAGAGCCGCACCCGCAGCTTGACCTGCTCCGCGAACAGCTCCTTGAATTTGCGGAGGCTTTTACCGCCGACATTGGTTTCCGCCTTAACCTCGATAGGGAATATATCGTTTTCCCTCTGAATCAGGAAATCTACCTCGTACGGAGGATTAACCTGGCTCCAGTAGCGCGGCTCGGTTTCAAACTGCGTCACCAACGACTGAAGCACATAGTTCTCCGATAATGCGCCCTTAAATTCAGTAAAGAGACGATTGCCCTCTCCGAATGCGGTCGGCGCGAGCTGCGCCAGACGGCGCAGAAGCCCCACGTCCGCAAGATAAATTTTGAACGCGGAGAGGTCGTCGTATGCAGAGACCGGCAGTTTCGGCGCGGAGCTTCTGTATACCTTATGCACGAGCCTCGCATCGACGAGCCATTGCAGCGCGTCCTCGTACTCCCGCGCGCGGGCCCCTTCTTTTACTACTCTATATAGGAATTTTTTGTTTTCCCTCGCCAGCTGCGACGGGACGGACTTCCATATCATAGAAATTTTTGGATACTCGCTCACGCTTGGATGCTTCGCGAAGTCGCGTTCGTACGCGTCTATAATGTCGGAGAGCGCCGTCTGCATGGCCTCTGCGTCGCGGGCCTCCGTCCACATAAGCACCGGCTCCGGCATACCGCCGGTCACATAATACATCTTGAGCTTTTCGCACAGCGGATTAAAAAAGGCGTCCGGCAGCGGTTCAATGGCATCCACGCTGTCCATGAACGCAGAGAGGTTCCCGTCGCCGTTTGCCAGGAGGAATTCGCTGAACGTCATCGGATTGACCTGCATAAAGTTGACCTTGCCGACGGGGAAAGAGGCGGGCTTCGCAAGAGCTATCCCCAGCAGCGAACCGGCGCAGGCGACGTGATACTGCGGAGCGTTCTCGCAGAAATATTTCATGGAATTGATGACCTTCGGACAGTCCTGCACCTCGTCGAAAATTATCAGCGTCTTCTCCGGCAGAATTTTCTGCCCGCTCGCCAGCATTAGATTCTGCAATATGCGTTCCACGCTTTGAGTGGTCTCGAAAAACTGCCGGTACTCCTCGTTCTCGTCAAAGTTGAAATACGCCGTGTTCTCATAACAGAGCCGGCCGAACTCTTTCAGAAGCCATGTCTTGCCCACCTGCCGCACGCCTTTCAGGATAAGCGGCTTGCGGTAAGGCGAATCCTTCCACTTTATCAGCTGCTGCATAATCAGACGTTTCACAGAAAAATCATCTCACATAATTATATATATTTACGTGTATTCTATCACATAATTATATATTATTGCGCGATATAGACATACAGCGCCGACATAGAGCCATGAGCTTAGAGTATATTTACGTCTCTGCGCGGAACCACATGGACGTAATGAAGGTTAGCGGTTTATGTCAGGCTTGATTTCTATGGGGCGATATTTATGTAGGGAATACGCATACGAAGGAGGAGACGCGGGGATGTGGTTGACGAGCGGTTGACGGGAAAAAGGCATAAAAAACAGCAAGGTCTCGAACATTGCGAAACCTTGCTATCATTGGATTCATGGAGCCGACTTCCAGACTCGAACTGGAGACCCCATCCTTACCATGGATGTGCTCTACCTACTGAGCTAAGTCGGCGCTGGTTCGTGTGCGCGGTAAGGGCGCTTTACATAAAAAATGGTGCTAGGAGCTAGGTTCGAACTAGCGTAGGCTCTCGCCGACAGATTTACAGTCTGTTGCCTTTGACCACTCGGCCATCCTAGCACTCACAACGCCGCCGTCAGCGGCATTACGAGCAGATATTTTACATGATATTGAGGATTTGTCAATACGGCGCGGCGCATTTCGCGAGGGGATTTTTTGCGTTCATCCGGCGCGCCGCGGAGAGCGCTGCGCGCGGGCGTCTGCGT
>UQVV01000199.1 GCA_900544635.1 uncultured Cloacibacillus sp.
CCGAACGTTTGGGACGCGCCGCCGTCTGTGTTAGCTTTTGCGGCTTCGCTATTTTTTCAGCACTTTCGCTATGACGTCCATGCCTTTGTTGACTAGGCCGAGGTCCGCCTGGCTGCCCATGTGGCCGATGCGGAAGACGCGCCCCGCGAGCGGGCCGTAGCTTCCGCCGACGGCGAGACCTTCGGCGCGCAACGCGGCGTCGAACTCCTTCCACGTCCGGCCGTCGGGGACCATGAGCGCAGTGACGGTCGGCGAGCAGAGCGCTTCGCCGGCGGCGTAGAGCTTGAGCCCCAGTTCCTTCGCGCGCGCGCGGCAGCAGGCCGCGGCCTCCGCGTGGCGGCGGAAGGCGTTCTCAGCCCCTTCGGCGAAGAAATGTTTGAGCGCGAGGTTCAGCGCCGCGTTCGCGTGCCAGTTGTGCGTGTATGGCATGTACCTGTCCTCAACTGTGGTCTTCCAAGGCAGCAGCGCGTCGTAACCCGGGTAGTTCACCTCTGCTGCGCGCTTCCACGCGCGTTCGCTGACCGTTATCATGCTGAGGTCGGGCAGTATCGAGAGGCACTTCTGGCTTCCCATGAGGCCGAGGTCTATGTGCCAGTCGTCGACGCGCACGTCTGCGCCGCCCGCGCTTGCGACGAAGTCGACGATGAAGAGCGCGCCGCTTTCCGCGACCGCGGAGGCTATTTCCGCTATCGGGTTCAGCAGGCCGCTCGGCGTCTCGCAGTGTACGGCGGTGACGACGTCGGGACGAAATTCCGAGAGCTTCGCGCGCAGCGCCTCCGCGCTCACAAACGCGCCGTCGGGCGCTTCGAGGTACTCTGCGCGCGCTCCTATGGCCTCAGCCATCTCGCCGAAGCCGTGGCCGAATATGCCGTTCGAGACGGCGAGGACTTTATCGCCGGGCTTTATGACGCTCTTCATCGCGCCCCACAGCGCGAGCATCCCTTCGCCCGAGCCGATTATCACGTCGTTCTGCGTGTGGAGCATCTTTTTGAGAAGATTATGGTTCTCCGCGAGAAGCTCGAAAAATTCCTCTTCGAGGTCGGTGCTGCCGTAGTCGGTCATGTAGGCTTCGCGGTACTCGGCAGGCACGGAGGTCGGCCCGGGGACGAGCGGTATTTTGTAGGTTTTCATCGCTTTCACTCCTTCGGCGTCCCGCAGCTTCCGGGGCGCGGATATAGAAAAAGCGCCGGAGTGTTGCTCTCTCCGGCACTTCGTTGGTTCGTTGGTCTTTCTATGAATTTTTTACTGAGCGAGCGAGGCTAAGTGCTGCTGCACGGCGGCCTTGACTCTGTTGCCGTCGGCCTGGCCCTTTACGGCGGCCATGACCTTGCCCATCACCTTGCCCATGTCCTTCGGCCCCTTGGCCCCGACCTCTCCGGCGATTTTCGCGACGAGAGCCGCGATATCTTCGTCGGACATCTGCGCGGGCTGATAGGCCTCGAGGACCTTCGCCTCGGCGAGCTCGCGCTCGGCGCGGTCGTTCGCGCCGCCGGCCTTGTACATCTCGGCGGCTTCGACGCGCTGCTTGATGAGGCGGCGCACGAGGACGACGACGTCATCGTCCGTCAGCTCCTTATCCTTGCCCTTCTCGACCTGCATGAGCTGGATCGAGGACTTGAGCATACGGAGGACGGAGAGGGTCAGCTCGTCTTTATTCTTCATAGCGGCGACTAAGTCGCTCTGTACTTTAACCGCAAGGTCGGACATTAATAATCGGACCTCCTGCCTCTGTTTCGTGCCATCTCGGCCTTCTTACGTTTCTTGATTTCGCTGGGTTTTTCGTAATGTTCATGCTTCTTTGCCTCGCGAAGCACGCCCACCTTCCGGATCTCTCTTTTAAAACGCTTGAGGGCATCTTCTATCGACTCATTGTCGCGTCTAGTTACGGTGGTCATCAACATTCCCCCCTTTCGTTCAGCTGGGGATCAACACCTAAGCGAAATGTTTGAGCGTATCCGCCCGATGTCTATCTCTGCGAATATTACATCTGCATATTATGGGGGGTACGGCAAGGTTTTGTCAATAATCACAAGCGCGACAATTCGGCTCAGCGGCGCGCTTCTAAAAATTTTTCCGCGTCGTCGAGTCCGCGGAAGCCGCGGCGCTTGAGTCCGTTCTCTATAATCAGCTCCGCGTAGCTTACGCCGGCGGCCTCGAGCTCCGCTATACGCGCGGAGAGCAGGCGCAGCGTCTTCTCCGAATATGTGAGCAGCTCGCCGAGCTGGTAGGTCTCTATCGACGTTTCGCCCTCGTCTCCCTCTCCGCTGCGCAGCGGGCGCGCGCGCGACGCGACGAGCGGGTAACGCGCGGCGAAGGCTTCGTTCTGCGGCGCGAGTTTTTTTACGACGGCGCGCGCGAGCGCGAGCTTCTCTTCGCCGACGGGCGGGAGCTGCACTGCGAGCGCGCGGTTTTCCTCCGGCGCGTCTATGCACATCATGTAGCCGTACTTCTCGGCGAGCGGGTTGCGCCCAGCCGCGCGCGCCGCCGTCAGATCGCCGCGCCAGCTTGAAAGCGCCGCTTCGTCCCACGCCTCGTACTGGCTTGCGCGCATCGCCTGAAACGTTTTGAAATCGTCCTGGCAGGGCGCGCGTCCGCCCTCGTTCTGAACCTTGTCGAAGAAGGCCCATTCGAGCGCGATTATCTCGTTTATCAGCTCTTCCATAGTCATCCCGCCGTTACGCTGAGTTTTCTCAGGTATTCGTTTTTTATGCGGCGCGTCGTCTCGACGGCCTGCGCGACGAGGAACGGGTCGTCCGACGACGACAGCCCCTGCGCCGCGAGCTCCGTGCGCACGCGCGCGCATATCGATTCTATCAGATTTTCGCGCTCCGCGTTCGGTTCGAAGAGCGCCGCAGTCTCGCGCGCCGCCTCGGAAAGTCTCGGCAGTGCGGCGGCGCTGCGCCAGAGCCACTTGTAGTAGGGCGCGTAGCGGCGGTTAAGCAGATGGAGCGCGGAGAGCGCGGCTTTCGTGAATTCCGCGAGCGCGAGCGAAGCCGCGACGGCGTCGCCGCGTTTGGCCGTGCGCGGGTAGTTGTACTGTCCCGCCTGCGCCATCGTGAAGAGGCGAGATGCGAGCTTCTTGAGCCGCACCTCCTCGGGGTAGCAGGGAAGCAGCGCCTCGCGCACACGCGTGAACTCGCCGGACGGGTCGTCGAAGACTTCGCCGCTCGTCGCCGCTGAGAGCGCGTGCTCGGGTATGCGCAGCCACGCGGCCTCGCTTTCGGGAATTCCGCGGCAGCCCGTGAAGCGCGCGTAAAAGTCCCCGATGCGCGCGACGCCGACGCGGCCCGCGCTCTGCGGCGTCATTATACGGCGGAAGCCCATGAATTCGGCGGGCAGCTCCGCGTAGAAGCGGCGCAGCTCTTCGCCGAATTCCGCAAAATCTTCGTCGGCGAGCCAGAGGCAGAAGCCGGGGCCGAAATCATGGTCGCGCGAAATTTCGTCGTCGAAGCCGAGACATTCCGAGCCCTCGCCCGCAAGCCCGGCGGCTATGCGTTCGGCTCGCGCGCCGAAACGCCGCCGCAGCTCATCGCGCGCGCAGCGGCGGTAGTACGCGCGGCAGAGTTCGAGCCCCTTCATCGCGCGCCCCGCGCCGCGCCGCCCGCAGAATCCGCAAGCGCGCGGTACTTCGCCGCCTCGTCCGGCTCGCCCGCGGCTTCGAAGGACTTCGCGCAGCTGCGGCAGGCCGCGGCGTAGTTCGCCGTGCGCCCGAAGAAACGTTCGACGGACGCGGCGCTTTTCGCGAAATATTCCGCGGCGCGCGAAAATTCGCCGCGCATGTATTCGAGCTGGCCGCGGCACGAAAGCGCGCTAGCGGCGTGCGGGTCGTCCGGGTGTGAGGCGTATATCTCCTCGGCGCGTTTCAGCAGCGGCTCCGCCTCGCCGGTATTTTTCTGAGCCAGCAGACAGAAGGCCATGTTCGTACAGCATGTCGCCGTCTCTATGGCGTCGTCGCACGGCGAGAGCAGCGCGAGCGAGCGGCGGAAATATCCGAGCGCCTCGCCGGCGCGTCCGGCGCGCATGAGAGCCTGCGCCATGTTGTTGTAAAGGCTTGCGAATCGGTAGTCGCCGGGCTCC
>UQVV01000200.1 GCA_900544635.1 uncultured Cloacibacillus sp.
GGCACGCCGCCAGCGTTCGTCCTGAGCCAGGATCAAACTCTCCGTTTGATTCCTGTTTCGCTTCAACTTATCCACTCTTACAGAATGAACCAGTCGCCCGCTCAAGTTGCACGTCTGTTCTTTTACCTTCTCGACTTCCGCTTCCGCTCCGCTCGCTTCGGCGCTCCCGCGCCCAGCTCGCTTTCCGCTTCCGCTTCCGTCTTTGCTCCTCTGTATTCCCTTGTCATGGTGCCTGCGCTCTTTTTCGGAACTGACCGTCCCTCGCGGAGCGCATGATTAAGTATATCAGCGTTCGGCTATAAGTCAACAAATACTGCTCGTAACTGCTAGAGGATAAACAACAACCATAAGTATTTTTATTTTGACTATCTTTCAGTTAAAATTATAAATGTTAGGAGCCCTGTAGACGTTCAAAAAATAACGGCGGAGTTCATCAAGGAACTTCGCCGTTATTTTTTTAGATATTTTTCTTTTATTTTTGCGGCGGCTTAATACGCCGAGCGGCGTTACTCTTTTTCTTCCGGCTCGGAGATGTCGAGCTTGAGGACTCCTTCCTCGAGAAGCGCTTCGACGTTGTCTTCGAGCGCGCTTTCTTCGTGTTCTTCCTGCTTTGCCGGTTCGTCGGCGAGGCCGAGGCCCGCGGCTACTTTGTCGAGGACTTCCTTCGTGATCTCGTCCATCAGCTCGGGATGTTCTTCTATATAAGAAGCGACGGCGTCCTTGCCCTGCCCGAGCGTCTCTCCCTTGTACGCTATCCACGAGCCTTTGCGCTTGAGTATCTCGCGGTCGAGCGCCATGTCGAGCACGGCCATTCCCTTCGGCACGCCTTTGCCGTAGATGAGCGTCGTGTGGGCGGTGCGGAAGGGCGGCGCCTGTTTGTTTTTGACTACTTTGATGTAGAGCTCGTGGCCGATGACTTCGTCGCCGCGCGTCACCTGTTTGCCGCGGCGCACTTCGATTCGGACGGAGCTGTAGAATTTGAGCGCGCGTCCGCCTGTGGTCGTCTCCGTCGGCCCCTGGCTGTAGCCGGAGCTTATCTGCGCGCGGAGCTGGTTGATGAAGATGACGGTCGTGTTGCTTTTCGCTATGGCGGCGGTGAGGCGGCGCAGCGCGTAGCTCATGAGGCGCGCGTGAAGGCCGACCTGCTTGCCGCCCTCGTCCATCCTGCCGTCTATCTCGGCCTGCGGCGTGAGCGCGGCGACGGAGTCGACGACTACGAGGTCGACCGCGCCGCTGCGGACGAGGGTGTCGAGGATGTAGAAGGCCTGTTCGCCGCTGTCCGGCTGCGAGAGGTAGAGGTTCGCGGTGTCGACGCCGAGCGAGGCGGCGAGGCGCGGATCGAGCGCGTGCTCCGCGTCTATGAAGGCCGCTATGCCGCCGGCTTTCTGCGCTTCGGCGAGAATGTGGAGCGCGATGGTGGTTTTACCGCCGCCCTCAGGGCCGAAGATTTCGACTATGCGTCCGCGCGGGACGCCTCCGATGCCGAGCGCCACGTCGAGCGGCAGTATGCCGCTGTGTATGACCTCGACGGCGCGCTGCACTTCGTCGCCGAGGCGCATTATCGCGCCTTCGCCGAATCTGCCCCTTATGTCGCTGAGCGCCTGTTCCAGTATATCTTCGCGAGTTACTGCTTTTTTTGCCATCGTTCAGCCTCCGTTTGTCGTTGTCAGTTTTCGAACAGATTATAACAAACGCGAGGCTGTCTCCACAATGTTTACAGTTCGTAAATTTTGAGAGGAGTGTATATCGGGCCTTTCGGCGTGAGTTCGCTGCGCATGAATATGACTTCGCGCACTGTCCATGAAGGCAGGGAGATTTCGTCGAAGGTGAGCTCGCGCATCGCGTCCGCGGGAAGCGGCGTCGTTTCACTGCGGCGTCCGAGCGTTATGTGCGGGGAGAATTTTTTGCGTTCTTTCGCGACGCCGCGGCGCGCGGCTAAGTTGTCGGCCGCTCGCGCGAGCGCGCAGAGCTTTTCCGTGTCGCCGGAGATTCCCGTCCAGACGACGCGCGGCGCGGAGAGCTTGGGGAATCCGCCGACGCCGCGCGCGGCGAGCTCGAACGTGCCGCGCGGCAGCTCTTTGTCGAGGAGCGACGAGACGGCGCGCGCCATCTCCTCCGGTATCTCGCCGCAGAATTTCAGCGTGATGTGTATCGTTTCGGGCTTTACCCAGCGTATGCCGCTGTAGGGCAAGGCGCGTTTTTTTGCCTCAATCCACGCGCCGAGCGCCGCGATGTGGCGCGGCGGAAGTTTTACGCAAACGAAGGTGCGCAGGAGACGTCCCGCGAGCGGAGGGATTCAGCCGCCCATTACAGCCGCGCTCCGGCTTCGGCGAGGCGGCGCAGGACTTCTTCGACGGTCTGGCGGCGCACGGCGGCGCGGTCTCCGTCGAAGCGGCGGCGGAAGGTTTCCGCGCCGTCCTTCGTTGCAAGGCCGAACCATACTGTGCCTACGGGCTTCGCCTCGCTGCCGCCGCCCGGGCCGGCTATGCCTGTGACGCTCATCGCGACGTCCGCGCCGTAGACGCGGCGCGCGCCGCATGCCATTTCCTCCGCGCACTCGGAGCTTACCGCGCCGTGTTTTTCGAGCGTTTCGCGCGCGACGCCGAGGATATGTTCCTTCGCACTGTTGACG
Organism: uncultured Cloacibacillus sp.; assembly: GCA_900544635.1. Lineage (GTDB taxonomy): Bacteria > Synergistota > Synergistia > Synergistales > Synergistaceae > Caccocola > Caccocola faecigallinarum. Next base: position 2,633 of record UQVV01000200.1, read on the forward strand.
TAGGTGACGGCGGAGCCGTAGAAGATGTCCGACGCTCCGGCGACGTTCGTAACCGTCTCCGCGATCATGCCGCCGGTGCAGGATTCCGCGAGCGCGAGCGAAAGGCCTTTCTCACGGAAGATTTCTATGACGCGCGACGCGAGTTCGTCGAGGTTTTCCATTTTTATCGCCCCACCATTTCGAGTATCGCGGTCAGCCCTTCGGCGAAGAGCAGCCAGTGTACGAAGCGCAGCATAAGGTTGACCATTATGCCGCCTACTATGTCGTCGGCCATTATTCCCTTGCCGCCGGGGATTTTGTCGAACCAGCTGACGGGGAAGGGCTTGACTATGTCGACTATGCGGAAGAGGAAGAGCGCGGGTATCGCGTAGGTCATGTCGAAGCCCCACGACGCTATCCATACGCCTACGACTTCGTCTATGACGACCTCGCCGGGGTCGTCGCGCTCCGCGGCCTTTTCGTACTTATCCGCGGCGGCGACGCCCAGAACGGCGACCGCGGCGATGAGCCAGAGCGGCGCGCCGCCGAGCAGTATCCAGAGGACCGTGCCGGCGACCGAGCCGAGCGTGCCGGGCATTCTCGAAAAGCGCCCTATCGTCCCGACCGTCGCGACGAGGCCGTACCATGTCTTCATTTCCGGCGTGAGTATCATAGGACTTCCTCCCCGGCCATGTCGTGCGTCATGGCCTCCGTTATCTTGACGTTTATCATGTCGCCTTCTTTTATATCCTTCCTTATATTGCGTATCTCTATGAGGCCGTCGACCTCGGGCGCTTCGCGGAAGGAGCGTCCCTCGGCGAAGCCCTCTTCGGGCACGGCCCTGTCGACGAGCACGCGCAGCTCGCGGCCGACGAAGCTCTGCTGGCGCTCGAACGAGATTTCCTCCTGCACGCGCATCAGCGCGTCGAGACGTTTTTTCTTCGTCGCCTCGGAGACCTGCCCAGCCATGCACTCGGCGGGCGTGCCCTCCTCGGCGTAGAAGGTGAAGGCCCCCATGCGGTCGAAGCGGACCTCTTTAACGAAGTCGATGAGGTTGTCGAAATGCTTTTTCTTCTCGCCGGGGAAGCCGACCATGCAGGTGGTGCGCAGCGTGAAGTCGGGGTTTATCTCGCGCGCGGTGCGGAATATCGAGCGCAGCGCGCCGGGCTTTATGTCGCGGTTCATGTGCGCGAGTATCTCGGGGTCGCCGTGCTGCACGGGGATGTCGAGGTAGGGGATTATCTGCCGTCCAGCGGCGACGCGCTCGAGCAGCTTGTTCGTGACGCGCGTCGGGTGCAGGTAGAGCAAACGTATCCATATATCGTAGGGCAGCGAGCTTTCGAGAGCGTCGAGCAGCTCGATGAGCCCCTTGCCAGAATCGCCGTCCGTGCCGTAAACCGTCAGGTCTTGACCGACGAC
>UQVV01000201.1 GCA_900544635.1 uncultured Cloacibacillus sp.
CGGCGCGCAGCATATCGCGGCGGGCGCGGGCAACGCGGCTGCGCTCTTTCCCGCGGCGCGCGGCGCGGAGGCGAGGCGGCGGCGTTCGGGGGCGTTCGTCGGCTCTGGCTCAATTTTCGCGCGTGGCTTACAATAGAGGTGATAGTTTCTGCATTTCGCAGCTTTGAAAGGAGCTTGCCTATGATAGAGATTTCAAAGCGGCGCTATGCCGCGGTGACGGAGATGATAGAACGATGGGAGCGGGAGGGCGTTGTGGACGCGGAGACGGCGCGCAGGCTGCGCGGAAGCGTTGCGCCGATTCCTTTCGACTTTCCCTTCGACTGGCTGCGCGCGACGCGCTGGCTGCTGATTCTTGCGCTCTGCTGTTTCGCCGTGGGGATTGCGGCGCTGCTCCAGACTGAGTGGATAGTCGCTCTCATACGGCGCATTTTCGGAAGCGCGCCCGCCGTGAAGTCCGTATTTTTCGCGGCGCTCGCCGCGGTTTTCTACGCCGCGGCCTACAGGCGGCGGCTGCGCAGGCCGGAGCGCGTTTTCACGAACGAGGCGCTGCTGATGCTCGGCGTGCTTTCGACGGCATCGTCGATTGCGTGGCTCGGCGTCGCCATTGACAGCGGGAACGGCCATTTTTCGCTGCTGCTGGCGCTCGCGGCTGCGGTCTACGCCGTTATAGCCGTCGCAATGAATTCCGTGCTCGTATGGATTTTCGCGCTTTTTTCGCTCGGGAGCTGGCTCGGCGCGGAAACGTGCTATGTATCGGGCTGGGGGGCTTACTGGCTCGGGATGAATTACCCGGCGCGCTTCGTGCTTTACGGCGGTGTTTTAATCGCGGCGCAGTATTTTATGGCGCGCTCTCCGCGATTCGCCGGCTTTCATCGGCCTACGCTTTCGACGGGGCTTCTGTTTCTTTTCGTAAGTCTGTGGATGATGTCGATTTTCGGGAACGACGGCCTTGTGGACGGCGAGTGGCGTTCTGCTGGGCGCGCGGAGCTTTTTCTCTGGTGCGCGCTGTTCGCGGCTGCGGCGGGCGTTTCGCTGTGGCTCGGCATAAGGCGCGACGATATGATGCTGCGCGGCTACGGCGCCGTGTTTCTCGCAATCAACGTATATACCAGATTTTTTGAGAATTTCTGGAACGCGATGAACAAGGGGCTTTTCTTCCTTATTTTGGGGGCGAGCCTGTGGCTGCTCGGCTCGAAGGCGGAGCGTATATGGAACGCTACGCGGCGTGGACGCAGCGTAGATTCGGAGGATGCAGACAATGACGATTAGATTTCGGACGTTTTGCGTTTTCGCCGCTGTTTTTGCGGCGCTCTCACTCTTTGCCGGAGCGTGCCGCGCGGCGGATGGCGGCGCGGAAATATGGCTCGACATATCAAAGGGCGAGCATCTTATGCGCGTGATGTCAGGCGGCGAGGTTTTAGAGGTTTTCGGCGTCGCGGTCGGAAAGAACGCCGGAGACAAACAGCGCACGGGCGATATGCGGACTCCGGAAGGGAGCTTCACAGTAGAACAGGTTCAGGACGCTTCGTGGTGGAGCCACGATTTCGGCGACGGAAAGGGAGAGATAAAAGGCGCGTACGGACCGTGGTTCATCCGGCTCAAGACGGGCTGGCGCGGCATCGGCATCCACGGCACGCACGACCCGGCCTCGATAGGGACGGATGCAACGGAGGGGTGCATCCGTCTTCGCAACGAGGACGTCGCTAAGCTCAAGGAGAAATATATAAAAATAGGTATGCGCGTCGTGATAAGGCCGTAGCCGCGGTTTCGCGCGGCGAAGCCGCAACGAGAATCGAAATGCCGCCGCGAGGCCCGGTGCGTAAAATTTGCGGCGCGGCATAGCTTTTCTAAAGCAAAATATAAAGACGATCCCCGCGCGGGAGGTAGGGCGCGGGGATTGTTTTTTGCTTTTTGCGCGGTTTTGCGGCTAGGCCATCGTGATGACTGTGCCGGCTCCGTTTTCGAGCGCGTCTTTGGCCTTCGCGAGCGAGGTGATTATCGCTTTTTTGCCCGGGAAGCGGCGCGCGAACTTGATGGCCGCCATGACCTTCGGCTCCATGCTGCCCGCGCCGAACTGCTTTTCTTCCATATATTTTATGGCTTCGGCGACGGTGATGTGCGAGAGGGCCTTCTGGTCGGGCTTGCCGAAGTTGATGTAGACGTTCTCGACTTCGGTGAGGATGAGGAGGATGTCGGTCTCCATGTCTTCCGCCAAGCGCTCCGCCGCGAGGTCCTTGTCTATGACGGCGGCGACGCCGGTGAGCGAGCCGTCCATGTTCTCGACTACGGGGATTCCGCCGCCGCCGGCCGTGACGACTATCGTCGTGTCCCAGAGGCGCTTGACCGAGTCGAGCTCGACTATGCGCTTCGGCTTCGGCGAGGGGACGACGCGCCGCCAGCCGCGCCCCGAGTCTTCCTTCATCGTCCAGCCTTTTTCTTCGGCCATTTTCTTCGCGTCCTCGGCGTTGTAGAAGCGTCCTATCGGCTTCGTCGGCTTTTCAAAGGCGGGGTCGTCCTTATCGACGACGACCTGCGTCACGAGCGTGACGACTGGGACGTTGCGGTTTCTGTTGCGCAGCGCGTCGCGAAGGCTCTGCTGTATCTGGTAGCCGATGTAGCCCTCGGTCATCGCGCCGCAGCAGTCGAAGGGAATGGCGGGAAGCTGGTCGGGCTGCTCTGCCGCCGCGATTTCCTGCTGGAGCACGAGGCGTCCGACCTGCGGGCCGTTGCCGTGGACGACGGCCATCTCGTAGCCGCTGCAGCTGATGTCGGCGAGGTTCTCGCAGGTTTTCTTGACAACCTTGAGCTGTTCCTCCGCGGTCGGGGGCGTGCCGGCCTCCATCAGCGCGTTGCCGCCGAGCGCTATTACTACCTTCGTAGCGTGTCCGTCTCTTTCCGCATGTAGTGAATGTGGTACCATCATCGCAGCGCACTCCCTTTGTTATGAAATTTTTTCGTTTCGTATATAAGAGTTACAGTAGCTATATTATAAACTAAAACAGCGCGAGAGTTCAATATGCGATTTGCCGAAGCGTGAATTTTTGGCAAATTCGGCAAAAGCCGCGGCTTTCCGCACGTTTTGCTGAAACCGCGGCTTTGAGAAAAGTTTACGGATTTGCGGCGCGCGGCGTTAAACTATGCCGAGCGCGTAGGCCCACGCGGGGATGGAGAGTATTCCGAGCAGCGTCGTCGAGGCGACGAGGTCCGCCGCATATTCGCCGTCCATGCCCATGCCCTTCGCGATTATGAAGCAGTTGACGGCGCAGGGCATCGAGCTGAGCATGACCGTGACCCGGAGAAGGTCCGCGTCGACGGGGAAGAGCAGCAGCGCACCCCACATGATGAGCGGGTTGACGGCGAGCTTGATTATTATGTCGAACCAGGTGCGGCGGATTATCTCGAACACGCGCCCCATGCGCGGGATGTCGAGCGTGCCGCCGAGCGCGAGCAGCGCGACGGCCGTGGCCGCGCCTGAGACGAGCTTCATCGTCTCGTCGAGGACGAAGTGTATCGGGACGTGCGCGAGCGCCGCGAGCACGCCAGCGATGCACGACAGGACGAGCGGATTTTTGCCGAGACGCCGGCACATGGAGGCGAGGCTCGTGAGCGAGAGCCTGCCGTTCAGCGCCAGCTCGCCCGCGCCTATCGAGAGCACCTGAAAAAATATCGTGCTCACCGCGATGTATATGGAGGCGAGGTGCAGCCCCGCCTCCCCCATCGCGAGCTGGACGACGGGAAATCCGAGGTAGATGTTGTTCGAGCGGAAGTCCGAGAAGACGGAGACCGCGACGCGCCTAATGTCGCCCTTGTGGGCGAAGAAGGCCGCGCCGCCCCACGAGAGCGCGATGGTCGCGATGTAGCAGACGTTGACGGAGATCAGAAGGTTCGGCTGCGTCAGCACCTCCGTGCCGGAAATGTACGTCGTGCGGAAGAGCAGCAGCGGCAGGATGACCCAGTAGAGCGTCTTCGAAAGCGCGGCGATGTCGGCTGCGCTGTAGAAGCCGCGGCGTTTCAGGA
>UQVV01000202.1 GCA_900544635.1 uncultured Cloacibacillus sp.
AGGTTCATGTGGAATGTATCGAAAGACGACCCAAGCAAGCTTTATGCGGGAAGAACCGCCGCGCGCCTTGAGACCGACCGCTTGCTCAAACGCCTCGAAAACCTCCGCAAAGACCGCTCCGAAGAAGAAGCCAAGCTCAAAGCCATCGACGACGAAATCAACACTATACAGACCAGACTCGACGAGCTCGCGAGCATCCAGTAGCACATAAGAGTGCGGCGAATGACTGCAACGATATCAAGCGCTCAAGCCCCCGGCATCGCACGCCGGGGGCTTGCTGTATGTTGGCGGACTTTGTCTCGACGCCGCTCTTTGCCGTGAAATTTTTATAAAGCGGCGTGTATGTTCGTCATGGGTATTTCTGCTGAAAACCGAATTGTTTGTATCCAGATACAATAAAAAATAGAATTTTGTGATAATTCGCCGCGGCTATTTCAAAATTCTATATTTGCAGATAATTCTTGAATCGTCTCGGCGCTTGGCGAATGTGGGCGAATCCGCGTTGCGGCTGCGTTTTTGTGCTTTTCTGCGTTTGAGTCCGGCGCGGCGGTGGTTTTGCCGCCGTCGTTATTGCGCGGGGACGGGGCGGAGGGCGCTGCGTGCGTTTGGTCGGATGTGCGCCTTCGGGGTAAAATGCGCGCCGCCCTGCGCTGTGAGCGGGTTTTCCGCGTTTTGTCCGTGTCCGGGATGAACGGGGGATAAATCGGCGCGGTGCATATTATAGGTAAAATTACGGTGTTTAATTATAGAGGAAAGATGTATTTAATGCGTGGAGTATTTAGTTTTCTTTGAGGGAGGCTCCGAGATGCGCGATTTACGGCGATTGATTTGTCCGGCTTTGTCCGACGCGGTTTCCGCGAGACCGTTTGCCGCCGTGTCCGCGCGTTTCTGGCTTTTTGCCCGAGGAGCTTCTTCAAAGCTTTTCTATGTTCGTTTCCTTTTATTTATCTCTGTGCTTTCGAGCTCCGCGGCGGGGCTGTGCCGCGCTGCGGGTTTTGAAACCGTGCTGGAGGGGGAGTGATCTTCACCGGAGGCTTGTGCGTCGTCTTTTTTGCGGTGTAGGCGCCGCGCCGGAGCGCGGCTGGGGGACGGGCCTCGGCGGCCCGGATGGGAAACTTGGAACAGGAGGCAGAAACAATGCCCGGCATCGCTTCTTTGAGCGCCTATTTTTCCGGTACGTCCGGAGCGCTTGTGATGTCTTTCATCGCGATGAGCATAGTCTTCCTCGTCATTATCGGACTGATGATGGTTATGCTCGGAACGAACAGACTTGTTGGATCTTTTGATAAGAAATCTTCGGAGGCTAAATAATCATGGAACTTTATATGACCGCTTTGAAGGGAGTTCTGGATCAGTCGGGGCTCGTCGCTCTTACGGGCGGAAACCTGCTGATGCTTCTCATTTCCTTTATTCTTCTGTATCTCGCCATCGCGAAGGACTTTGAGCCGCTTCTTCTTATGCCGATCGCTTTCGGCTGCCTCATCGTCAACCTTCCGCTGTCCGGCATTATCGACGAGGGCGGATTCCTTTATTACATCATGTTCGGTATCCGTCACGAGATTTACCCGATCATCATTTTCATGGGCATCGGCGCGCTGACTGACTTCGGCCCGCTGCTTGCGAACCCCGTGACGTTCCTGCTCGGCGCTGCGGCGCAGCTCGGCGTTTTCGTGGCGGTCATCGGCGCTATGTTCATGGGCTTTACGATTCAGGAAGCGGCCGGTATCGGCATCATCGGCGGCGCTGACGGCCCGACGGCTATCTACCTCTGCGCGAAGCTGGCTCCCGCCATTCTTCCCGCGGTCGCGGTCGCCGCTTACAGCTACATGTCGCTCGTCCCGCTCATTCAGCCCCCGGTCATCAAGCTCCTTACGACGAAGAAGGACCGCGGTATCAAGATGGAGCAGCTTCGCCCCGTCTCGCGCACCGAGCGCATCCTCTTCCCGATAATCTCGACGATAGCCTGCGGTCTCGTCCTTCCCGCGGCGGTTCCTCTTATCGGTATGCTGATGTTCGGCAACCTGCTCCGCGAGTGCGGATGCACTGAGCGCCTCTCGCAGGCCGCGCAGAACGAAGTCCTCAACGCGACGACGATATTCCTCGGCATTTCCGTCGGCGGCACGATGAACGCTGAAACGTTCCTTACGGTCGCCACGATCAAGATCATCCTCCTCGGACTGATAGCGTTCATATTCAGTACGGCCGGCGGCGTAATCTTCGGACAGGTCATGAAGGTCATGTCCGGCGGCAGAATCAACCCCGTCATCGGCGCGGCCGGCGTCTCCGCGGTTCCTATGGCGGCGCGCGTCTGCCAGAAGGTCGTCCAGAAAGAGTTCCCCGGCTCCTACGTGCTTATGCACGCCATGGGCCCGAACGTCGCCGGCGTTATCGGAACGGCGGTCGCGGCGGGCGCTATGCTCACGCTGCTCGGTCAGTAATACAGCCGGCTGACGGAAACAGCATTTAAACGCTGAGAGCGGGTGCCGCCTCGGCTCCGGCGCAGAGCTGCGCCTCTGCCGCGCGGGACCCGCTTTTATTATGCGCCGCGCACGATGCGCGAATGCGCGCACGAAGAATTACACAAAGGATGTGACCGTTGTTGCATGAAAAGGGGATAGAGACCTTTCTCGCCGTCGCCATGTCGCGGACGCTGGGGAAAGCGGCGGAGCTGCTGAACGTAACGCAGTCCACGATAAGCTACAACCTCAACGAGCTGGAGAACGACATGGGCATGATTCTGGTCGACAGACAGAAGGGTATGAAATCCATCAAGCTTACGCCCGCGGGGGAGAGCTTTCTGCCCCTCGCGCTCAAATGGCAGGAGGTCAGCCGCGAGATAGCGAACGCGCGCACGCCCGGCTCGGCCTACGCGCTTGCGGTCGGCGGCTCCGAGAGCGTCAACTGCCGCCTTTTGCCGCCCGTCTACAGCGCGCTGCTCGAACACGAGCCGCCCGTCTATCTCCGAATCGTCACTGACCAGTCCGACATGATGTACCAGGCCGTCGAGAGCCGCGCGCTCGACGCGGCGATAGTCATTCACGAGGAGAGCGCGCGCTCGGTGGAGGCTGAGCCAGTCTACCGCGAGAACTTCGTCGTCGCGCGGATACCGCGGGAGGATGAAGAGCCGGCCGAATACGTAAAACCGTCGGAGCTCGAGGACGGAATGGAATTCTACATCGAGTGGAGCGGCGGCTTCCGCCTCTGGCACGACCATATATGGGAGCCGATGAAGACGCTCCAGGTCAAGGTGGATTCCGTGAAGCTCGCGACGCTGCTGATGCGCCGCCCGGGGCAGTGGTGCATGATTCCGGATTCGGCGCGCGCGCAGTTCGCGCTGGAGCAGCCGCGCGTAGTGTTCAGCCGCCTTCACGAAACGCCGCCAGACATCGTATACTATAAGCTCACGCACAAGCACCCGAAGACGAGCTCCGTCGAGGCGCTCGCGATTTTCGACGAGGTGCTGAAGAGGCGGATAACCGAGCTTGGAGGAAAGGCGGCTGTAAAATGAATCTTGCCCGATATATCGACCACACTAATCTGAATCCCGCCGCGACGGCGGACGATATAAGAAAGCTCTGCGCGGAGGCGCGCGAATACGGCTTCGCGTCTGTGTGCGTAAATTCGTCGCGCGTCCCGCTCGCGGCTTCGCTGCTCGACGGCAGCACCGTCGCCGTCTGCTGCGTCGTGGGCTTCCCGCTCGGCGCTATGAGCCCGGAGGCGAAGGCCTTCGAAGCGCGCACGGCCGCCGCCGGCGGCGCGTCGGAGATAGATATGGTCATAAACGTCGGGCTGCTTAAGGACGGCGATGCAAAGGCCGTCGAGGACGACATACGCGCCGTCGTCGAGGCCGTGCCTGAGGCCGCCGTGAAGGTCATCATAGAGACCTGCCTGCTGACCCGCGAGGAGAAAATTACGGCCTGCCGCATAGCCGAGGCCGCGGGCGCGAAATTCGTAAAAACCTCCACGGGCTTCTCGACGGGCGGCGCGACGGTCGAGGACGTGCGCCTTATGAGAGAC
>UQVV01000203.1 GCA_900544635.1 uncultured Cloacibacillus sp.
TCCTGCCGATGTCATCGTGCGTCGGGCGCTGACGGAATCATATTCGTCGAGCGTCTCGGACGCGCAGCCGACGGGCGTTACTACAATTTCAAAAAACAGGACATAAGCGAATGGACCGCGCCTCTCGACGCGCTCGCGGACAAGGCGGCGGGCCTGGGAATTCATACTATAGGCATAGGCGACGGCGGCAACGAGGCGGGGATGGGCAATTTCTACGACGGGCTCTGCGCTCTGCTGCCGGACTACGCGGCGTGCCTCTCCGTCGTGCGCGCGGAGTTCGCGCTGACCGCGGACGTGAGCAACTGGGGCGCCTACGCGCTCGCAGAGGCGCTCTCGTTCGTCTGGGGCGTCCGGCGCGGCATAGAGCCCGGCGAAGAGACGAAAATGCTCGAGGCCGCGGCGCGCGCCGGCGCGGCGGACGGAATCAGCGGAAAATGCGAAACGTCGGTCGACGGCTTCTGCGCCGCGGCGCTTGAAAAGAAAATCGCCGAGCTCGACGCGCTGAGCAAAAAATACGCCGCTCTGCGCGCCGCCGGAAATTGAAAAATTTCACCGAAAAATGCACCGCCGTCTATATATTTTCCCATAAACTCATGTTAGAATAACTTTTTAGAGACTGGTGGCACAGATGGAACGAGATCACGGAAAGAGTTCTGGACGTCGGCCCCTTCTATTGCTCGGAGCGGCGGTCGTAGTCCTTGTAATATTGAGCGTTATTAGTCTTAGAACAGGTCTCCTCGGCAGCTCTTTCTCCATTGACAAAGCGGTCGTATGTATCGAACTCGACAGCAACCGGCTCCCGCACAAGGTAAGACAGACGATTCAATACGGCGTGCGCCAGGTATGTCTGTGGTTCCAATATTCCTCGGCCCCCGAGGGGAACCACCTGGAAATTTCATGGTACTACGAAGACGAAAAGGTGCTTTCCGAATCGCTGAAGCTTATGACGAAGGACGGAATGAGAGCCTTCTATCTGCTTCAGGAGGAGGGGACGCCCCTTCCCGCGGGGAAATACCGCGTTACCATTTCAAGCGCGACCAAGGTGCTGAGCAGCCTGGACTTTGAGATCATCAGAAAGAAATAAAAAGACACAACATAATTGGAGGCTATCGACTTGCCAAGAAAGAAAGCAGAATCAGACGACGAATCGACCAGCGTAAAGCGAAGAACAAGGACGAAGAGCCAAGCCGTCGAAGAGACGGCGGCGGCTGAAGCGCAGGCCGCGCCCGCGGAGGCTGCGGACGGCGAAGAGACGCAGGTCAAAAAGAAAAGAAGCTACGCAAGAAAGCCGGCGGCGGCGGAGGGCGAAGAAGAGACGAAGCCGCGCCGCGGAAGAAAGAAAAAAGAAGAGGCCGAAGCCGCGGCCGCGCCGGAGGCGGCGGAGGCCGAGGAGCAGAAGCCCGCGAAGCGCGGACGCCGCGTAAAGGAGGCCGATGAGCCTCGCCAGGAAACCATCTTCGGCGCGGAAGAGGGCGGAGAAGCCCGTCCCGAAGAGCCGAAGGCCGAAGAACCGTCGGCAGCCGCGCAGCCGGAAGAACCCCAAGAGCCCGCCGCAGAATACGGCGCCGAACAGGAGCCGGAAGCGGAGTACGACGAAACGCCTGCTCCTGAAGAACCGTCGGAACAGCCGGCGGAGGCCGAGGCCCCGCAGCCCGAAATACAGCGCAACGAACGCGGGCAGATACGCCACCAGCATCCCAAGCTCGGATTCAGCCAGCTCGCCGGAGAGACCCTCGCGGAGCTCAGAAAGATCGCGAAGGACACCGGCGTCACCTCGATAACCACGAGAAGAAAAGACGACCTCATCAACGACATACTCAAAACGCAGGCGGAGGCGCTCGGCTACCGCTACAACGGCGGAACGCTCGAGTGCATGCCCGAGGGCTACGGCTTCCTTCGTCCGTCGGGGCTTCTGCCGAGCAGCAACGACATCTACGTCTCGGCCTCACAGATAAGACGCTTCGGCCTTCGCAACGGCGACGTCGTCTGGGGCATCATCCGCCCGCCGAAGGACCAGGAACACTACGAAGCGCTGCTCCGCGTCGAAAACGTGAACTTCACCGACCCCGAGGAGGCGCGCAGGCGTCCGCACTTCGAAGCCCTGACGCCGATATTCCCGAACGAAAAATTGCAGCTTGAGACTGACCGCCGCCAGATAGCGACGCGCATCGTCGACATATTCGCGCCGATAGGCAAGGGTCAGCGCGCGCTCATCGTCTCGCCGCCGAAGGCAGGAAAGACGACGCTGCTCAAGAGCCTCGCCCACTCGATAACTACCAACCATCCCGAGGTCATCCTCATGGTGCTGCTCATCGACGAGCGTCCCGAGGAAGTCACCGACATGGCGCGCTCCGTCGACGGAGAAATCATCGCCTCGACCTTCGACCGCCCCGCGGAAGAGCATCTCCGCGTCGCGGGCCTCGCGCTCGAAAAGGCGAAGCGCCTCGTCGAAGTCTCGAAGGACGTCGTGCTGCTGCTCGACTCCATCACGCGCCTCGCGCGTGCCTCAAACCTCGTCGTCCCGCCCTCCGGACGCACGCTCTCCGGCGGTATGGACCCCGCGGCGCTCTACTTCCCGAAGAAATTCTTCGGCGCGGCGCGCAACATAGAAAACGGCGGAAGCCTTACGATAATCGGCACGTCGCTCGTCGAGACCGGCAGCCGCATGGACGACGTAATATATGAAGAGTTCAAGGGAACGGGCAACATGGAAGTCCATCTCTCGCGCAAGATAGCGGAGCAGAGGATATTCCCCGCGCTCGACATCACGAAGTCCGGAACGCGCAAGGAAGAGCTCATGGTGCCGGAGGCCGACCTCCAGCGCATCTGGGCGCTGCGCCGCAAGATCGCGAACATGGACGAGGCCGAGGTGCTGAATCTCATCCTCGATAAATTAAGAAATACCCCCACGAACCGCGATTTTCTTGCTACAATAAAGGTCGGTTAAAATTTTCTGCGTTCTGACACGCGGCACAGCTCATAAGAGGTGGACTGATGAAGGATAAGTCCAATATGTATAAAGCCGGATTGAGGAAAAAGATATATCTCATCGTCTTCCTGATGCTCGCCGTCGGAGGCGCGGTCGTCTGCGCGGCCGTTGCGGCCGAACGTTCCGGTATGTACTGGATAGGGCTTGGCGGTGAGGTCTCGGCGGAGAACCCCGAGGACAACAAGGGCTTCTTCACGGTCGACGTCTCCGACTTCCTCAACACCGCCGGAACGGGCGGAGGCGAAGCCGCGGACGAGGGCTCCGAGCTCGTCCCTCTCGCGATAGGGCCGCTGCCGAGCATACCGACGCTCACCGACGAGGAGTTGAAGCTCTACGGCATCCTCTCGAAGAACGACGGAAGGATATCGGAAGAAGACAAGACCGCGCTCGACAAGGACATACACTGGACTGAAGTCGTCCTCGAACCGGGCGAAACGCTGAAATCCATATCGGAAGAATTCAATATATCCGAAGAAGACCTGCGCCAGGCCAACGGGCTGCGGAAGGGCGAGAAACCCAACCCGTCCGAGGTGCTCTACGTGCCGGACAGCCACGACGACGTAGTCGCGACGCTGCTGTTCGTGCGCAATCTCCAAAAGGAAGAGCTCGCCTTCGCGAAGAAGGGCAAACTGCTCGAGGTTCACGAGTACGTCGTTAAAGAAGGCGACACGCTCTGGGGAATCTCCGGCAAGTTCGACCTCGACGTCGACACGCTCGTCGGCTGCAACCAGCAGGTGCTGGGCGGCAGCATACACAGGCTCAAGCTCGGCATGAAGCTCCGCGTGCCTAACCAGGACGGCGTATTCGTCAAGGTTGCGAAGAACGACACGTTAGGCAAGCTCGCCGACAAGTACGGCGTGGCGACGCAGATGGGCAACCAGGGTTCGTCGGGCGACGGCGTGCGCAAGGTGTGCGACTGGATCTGGAACGGCGAGATCGGCGAGGTGACCCGCG
>UQVV01000204.1 GCA_900544635.1 uncultured Cloacibacillus sp.
GCAAAGCCCACGCGAAACAGAAGGCCGCGGGAAAAGAGAGCGCCTTCGCGGCGGAGCCGAAACGCGGCGCGCCGCGCAGCATGTCAAGCAGCGCGGACGCAATAAGCAGCGCAACAACGATGAATCCGCCAAATTCAAAATCTATGAACGGCGGCAGAGAGCCGACGGGGACGAAGTAAAAGGCCGCGAGCGAACAGAGCGCCGAAAGGCGCGCAAAACAGCGCGGCGCGCAGCAAAACAACGGCGAAGCCTCCGCGCACCGCTCCCCCGCCGGGCGCGGGAAGACAAGCGCGAAGCACAATATAAACGCGGCGAACGAAGCCGCGGAGACGAGCGTCAGAAGAATTTCCAAAATCTGCGGCGGCGCGAAGCTTCAAAAAAAGGGCCGCCTTGCGACGGCCCTTCCGTTGATTCGCGTTTCCTTACTTGAGTATGCCCTTCTCCTTGAAGAACTTCTCCGCGCCGGGGTGCAGCGGGCATGTAAGTCCGTTGAGAGCGCCCTCGAGCGTGATTTCCTTACCCTTCGCGTGGACGGCTGCGATGTCGGCGAGGTTGCCGTACATGGCGGTCAGGAATTCATAAATCTGCTCCTCGGGGACGGAGTCGTTCGTGATGAGGATGGCCATGACGGCCGGGGTCTTCGTCTCGGTCGTTATGCCGCTGTAGGTGTTCGCGGGAACGGTGCTCGGAACGAAGAACGGATATTCCTTCTGCAGCGTCGCGAGCATCTCGTCGTCGAAGCTGAGCAGGGTGACGTCCTTCGTCGTCGTGAGGTCCATTATCGAGGCGGTCGGATAACCGGCGACGACGAATCCGGCGTCGATCTGGTTGTCCTTAAAGCGGCTCGTGGTCGCCGCGAAGTCGAGGAAGTCGGCCTTCGCGAGGTCGTCGTAGGTCAGCCCCGCAACCTTGAAGATGGCCTGGACGTCGCCCTCGACGCCGGAGCCCGGAGCTCCGATGCCGACGCGCTTGCCCTTAAGGTCGGCTATCGACTTGATGCCGGATTCCTTCGTGACGACGGCCTGGATGTGCTCCGGATAGAGCGACGCGACAGCGCGGATGTTCTTTGCCGACTTGCCCTGGAACATCAGCTCGCCGTTGTAGGCCCAGTAGGCGATGTCGTTCTGTACGAACGCTATTTCGATGCCTTCGGTCGCGACGAGGTTGAGGTTCGCGACGGAGGCGTTTCCGGTCTCAGCCGTGCACTGTATCTTTCCGCCCTTCGTGATGGCCGACGCTATAGCGCCGCCGACGACGTAGTAGGTTCCGGAGGTTCCGCCCGTGGCTACCGACATGTAGGTCGGGGCTGCAGCCGCTACCGTGGTGACCGCGAGGGCCGCCAAAAGCGCCATGAAAGTTACGATAATACCTTTCTTCATCTTCAATTCCTCCCTTAAATTTTTTGCAATGCGGGCTTTCTGGGCGAAAGCCCGCTTATCGCCTTTTCCGCGCGGCCAGTTAAGCCGCGAGCCGTTTCGCCTTCGCTGTCTGCATGACGTAAATGACGCCGAGAACCGCGAGGCCGAAGAGGTCGGACATCGTGCCCGGTATCAGCAGGCAGATGGCTCCGACGAAAGCCAGAACGCGCATGTACCATGCGAGGTGCGCCTTGAAGTAGCCTATCGTGAACATCGCGAGCAGGAAGACGCCTATCAGCGCCGTGCATATCGCCTGCGCCATGTAGAACGGCTCGACGTCGATGAAGAGCAGCATCGGGTTATAGACGTAGATGTACGGGACGAGGAAGCCCGCGAGCGCCAGCTTGAACGATGTGACGCCCGTCTTCATCGGGTCTGAGCCCGCGATGCCCGCTCCCGCGTACGCCGCGAGCGCGACCGGAGGCGTCAGGTCCGCCGCAATTCCGAAGTAGAATACGAACATGTAGGCCGCCATCGGCGGAACGCCGAGCAGGAAGAGCGCCGGGGCCGCCATCGTACTCGTGACGATGAAGTTCGCCGTCGTCGGGAGTCCCATTCCGAGAATGAGGCTCGCTATCATCGTGAAGAAGAGCGTGAATATCTTCGTCAGCGCCAGAGCCGCCGTTTCGGCCGTGACTTCCGCGCCCGGCGCGAGCGAGAAGAGCGACGCGCCGAGGGCCGCGAGCGAGCCGTCCGGCGAGACCTCCGCCATCGCGACTATGGCTCCGGCTATCTTGAGCGCGAGCCCCGTCAGCGTGCCCATGCCGACGACCATGCCGACCGTGGCGCATGCGCAGGCGACGCCTATCGCGCTGCGGGCTCCGCTCTGGAATGCGTCGTAGAGCTTCGCCGGCGTGAGGCGCGTTTCCTTATTGAGCCACGAAAGCACGAAGCTGACGAGTATGCCGTTGAAGGCCGCCTTGAGCGGCGTGTATCCCGCGAGCAGGAAGTAGATTATCGCGACGAGCGGGATAAGCAGGAAGCCCTTGGTCTTGAGCAGAGGGCCGAGCGGCGGAAGCTGCTTCCACGGAATGCCGCGCAGTCCGAGGCGGCAGGCCTCGAAGTGCACCTGCACCATGACCGCGAAGTAATAGAGCAGCGCCGGGACGACGGCCGCGATCGCAACCTCGATGTAGGGGACGCCGAGTATCTGCGCCATGATGAAGGCCGCGGCTCCCATGACCGGCGGCATTATCTGACCGCCCGTCGAGGCGACCGCTTCGACCGCCCCCGCAAAGTACGGTTCGTAGCCGACGCTCTTCATAAGAGGTATCGTGAACATACCAGTCGTGCAGACGTTGGCGACCGACGAGCCGGAGACCGTTCCCATGAGGCCGGAGCTGACGACGGCGACCTTCGCCGGTCCGCCCGTCGACCACCCAGCGAGAGCGAGCGACAGGTCGATGATGAATTTTCCGAGCCCGGTCTTTTCAAGCACCGCGCCGAAAAGAATGAACATGAACACGAATGTGGAAGAAACTTCGAGCGGCGTTCCGAATATGCCTTCCGTGCCGAGGTACATATGGTTGACTATTCGCGCGACGTTGAAGCCGCGATGAGCGAGCATGTCAGGCATCGATCGCCCGAAGTAACAGTAAAGCAGCGCGATGATTGCGAGGCAGGGAAGGACGGGGTTCGATATTCGCCGCGTCGCCTCCAGCAGCGTCGCAATGAGCAGGAAGCCCATAATCAGGTCCGTCTGCGTCGGGAGCCCAGCCCTCGTGACGAGTTCGTTGAAGAATACGACGAGGTACAGCGCGCTCGCGACGCCTATCGCACCGAGAATGAAGTCATAGAACGGTATGCCGCTTGTTTTGGATTGTTTGGACGATGCGGGGTAAAGCAGGAAGACGAGCGCCAGCGTGAAGGCGAGATGGACGGCTCCCTGTTTCTGCGCGAGCAGAAGGCCGAACCCCGAGGTGTAGAAGTGGAAGCAGGACATCGCCACAGCAATGAGGGCGACCAGCTTTCCCTGCCAGCCCGACAGAATCCTGAAGCGCGATTCCGTGTCGTACTTGCGCATAAGCTCTTCGAGGTTGAGCTTGGTCTGTTCGTCGGCCTCTTGAATTTGTCCTGCGTTTTTCATTTCAGTGTCACTCACGACTATTCCTCCTTTTGCAGAGCTTGTGTAGCGTTACTGACTCACCTGATGCTTTGCCCTCCTTTTTATTTAGCGTGATAAACAAGACCTTAGAGCATTTCCTGAATATAAATGAACTGCACTGCTTCGCTATATTCACTGCCGTCGGCAAATTTACGTATAATGCTCTGAATCTATAGCAAGATTATATACTTGATTCAAACGATTGTCAGCATAAATTTTAATAATAAACAACAGTCATCTCTTTGATTATATATCCGTAAATGCGCTTATCCTTCGCATGTATGAAGCGGAAAGCGCCGCGCGCCTCAATGCGCCGGCGGACGGCGAAGCGGCGCGCTGCGGACGCGGAGTTCCGCGGAAAATCCGCGCGCCGTGTCCGGACACGAAAAAAGCGGCGGAAGCCTCCGCC
>UQVV01000205.1 GCA_900544635.1 uncultured Cloacibacillus sp.
GGGAAGGGGTTGTGGAGGCTGACCGCCAGATGGCAGCGCTGCCCGTCGCATCGAGGATTCGGCGCGCGAATCGCGCAGCTCCATGACGAGCGAGCGCTTGAGCTCGACCGAGACGGCCTTCTCAAGGCCGAGCGGCCCCGCCTCGGATGGAAGCCCCGCCGCTATCGTGAGCATGAGCTTCTCGGCGCGCGGCGCTTCGACGGACATGCGGATTTTCTTTGAAACGGTCTGCGAGAGCGCGAATTTCAGCAGGCCGCCGTTTTCGTCCTTGACCTCGGCGTACCCGCGCAGACGCTGCGGCGATACGGGCAGCGAGAATTCAAGCTCGAACTCCGTGCGTCCGCTGCGCTGGTCGAAATCCGTCTGCTTCGCTCCCGCGAACGACAGCGCGGGCGTGCTGAAGGTAAAGCTGCGCGCGCCCGAGAGCGCTTCGCCGTCCGCCGAGGCGAGCGAATCGCGGGCCGTCGCGACATATCGCGTCGCGGGCGCGAGCCGTCCGCCGGAGGGCGTAAAGACGAAGGTCGAAACGTCGCGCCATACTCCCGTCCCCGCTATCTCGGGCGAGAAGGCGAACGGCGATTCCGACGGCGCGAGCTTCTTCCCCACGGCCTCGTCCGCGACGGCGGCCTCGGTGAAGCGCGCGGTTATCTCGACCGCGCCGTCCGTCTCGCCCTGCGGCGAGAAAGAGCGCACCGAGAAGCCGCCTTTCCCTCCGAGCACCGGCGCGGCGAAAAGCGCGAGCGCCGCGAAAACGGCGCAGAGCGCGAGAACTCCGCCGGAAAGCAACCTTTTATGCTCCATGATACGTACCTCCGTAAAAATGAGTATTTTTCAAGGTTTTTCATCATCCCCATAATACCGCGAAAATGTGAGGATTTTAAGGGCGTTCCGCGTTGATTTTGTGGAAACCGCGCCATGTTATAACGTTATAATTTATAAATATTGGACGCCCCCGCGCACATTTGATATAAAAATAACAAAGAAAACCCGACAACCTTACAGGAGGCGTTCACTTTGAACATAGTCGAAAAATTCAGCACCCTCGGCGTAGACAACGCTCCGGGACAGGAAAGCTTGCAGAAAAACGCCGCGCTCGACCTGCGCGGGCCGAAGCTCGAAGGCGCGCCTGTCGACTTCAGCCACGGCGACGTAGACGCGCACCTGCCGACACCCGGCAGCTTCGAGCTCTTCGCGAAGGGCGTCGAAGAGGGCGGCGCGCAGGCCTACACGCCCTACCGCGGCAGAAAGGAAATCCTCGAGGACATCGCGGCGAAGCTCTCCGCCTTCTCCGGCGCGAAGATAGACCCGACGAAAAACCTCATCCTCACGCCCGGCACGCAGGGCGCGCTCTTCCTCGCGATGGGCGCGAACATCATGCCCGGCGACAAGGTCGCGATAGTCGAGCCCGACTACTTCGGAAACCGCAAGATGACCGAGTTCTTCGGCGGCGAGCTCGTGCCCGTCCTCATGCACTACGAGGACAAGGAAAAAGGCTCCGGCATAGACCTCGCGGCGCTCGAAGAGGCCTTCAAGGGCGGCGTCAAGCTCTTCCTCTTCTCCAACCCGAACAACCCCGCCGGCTGCGTCTACTCGCGCGAAGAAATCCTCAAAATAGCCGCGCTCGCGAAGCAGTACGGCGCTACGCTCATCGTCGACGAGCTCTACTCGCGCCAGGTCTACGCGGGCGTCGAATACACGCACCTCTGCGCTCAGAGCGAAATCCCCGAGAACCTCATCACGATAATAGGCCCCTCCAAGACCGAATCGCTCAGCGGCTACCGCCTCGGCGCGGCCTTCGGCACCGCGGAGATAATCGACCGCATGGAGAAGCTCCAGGCCATCATGTCGCTGCGCTGCGGCGGCTACAACCAGGCCGTATTCCGCTGCTGGTTCAGCGAGCCGGAAGGCTGGCTCGCCGCGCGCGTCGCCGAGCACCAGCGCATCCGCGACGACATCATGGCCGTCATCAAAAAAGTCCCCGGCGTCACGGCGCGCCCGACCGACGGCGGCAGCTACCTCTTCGTCACGATCCCCGAGCTCGAGGTCTCGCTGCACCAGTTCATCCGCATAGCGCGCGCGCACGCGAACGTCACGGTAACGCCCGGAACGGAGTTCGGCCCGCAGTTCCTGCACAGCTTCCGCATAAACTTCTCGCAGGACCACGACAAGGCCGTCGCCGCGATGGAGCGTCTCTTCAAGCTCATGGAGCTCTACAGGAAATAAAATGAGCGAAAAGACCAAAGACCCCGTCCCGCAGGGCAAATACGTTCCCGCGACGCGCGGCGGAAGCCTCATCTTCACCGCCGGCATGACGCCGCGCAAAGACGGCGTGCTCCAGTTCAGCGGCAAGGTCGAGGCGGGCGAGCCGCTTGAGAAATACCGCGAGGCTGCGCGCCTCGCCGCCGCCAACGCGCTGACCGCCGCGCGCAACAGGCTCGAGCCGGGCGAAAAAATCGCCCGCGTCCTCTCGATGACCGTCTACGTCAACGCGGGCGAAGGCTTCAACGCCCACTCGAAAATCGCCGACTTCGCAAGCGAATACCTCTGCGAAGAGCTCGGCGAACCGGGCGTCGCCGCCCGCGCCGCAATAGGCGTAGCCAGCCTCCCCGGAGACGCGCCCGTCGAAGTGCAGATAGTCTGCATGGTTAAATAAAAAATCCTAAATTTACGAAACGACGCAGACCGGCCGCCCAAAGCATAAACGGGCGGCCGGTTCTGTACATTTCCGGCGATTTTCCAAAATTCGGCGCAGCTCCTAGGCACGCCGCCTCCGCCCGCACTTGCCGCCGCGCCGCGCGCGCGTATATACTTTTCATAAATCCACGCGCGAAGCTGCGCACGGCGGTGCGCGCGCAAACTTCACGAAAGAGCGGAATGCGGGGGCGGCGCGGTGTTAAAGAACGGGGCTGTTTACATCTACGAAGTCTATAAAGAAAAGAGCTTCTCGAAGGCCGCGCAGAAGCTTTATGTTTCGCAGCCGGCGCTCAGCGCGGCGATACAGCGCGAGGAGGCGCGCTGGGGCTGCGCCTTCTTCGACAGGAGCCGCGCGCCGGTCGAGCTGACCGAGGCGGGACGGCGCTACGTCGAGGCGGTCGAGCGCATGATGCGCGAGCAGAAGGCGCTCGAAGAGTATTTCGACGGCTTTATCAGCGAGCGGCGCGGGACGCTCAACATCGGCGCGCCGGCCTTCTTCTGCACCTACGTGCTGCCCGATATCATCGAGGCTTTCCGCGAAGGACGCGACGGCGTATCCGTGACTCTCTCCGAGGGCAGCAGCGTAGCTCTCTCCGAGCGCCTGCGCGACGGCACGCTCGACTTCCTGCTCGAAGCGGAGCAGCCAGATAAAAATTCGTTCGAGTCGATAGTGTGGACGACGGAGCATATAATCCTCGCCGTGCCGTCGTCGTTCACGATAAACGGCGGGCTCGCCGCATACCGTTACTCCTTTGAAGAACTCGCGGCAGAGCGCCGCGGCGCGTACTCAAAGCCGCCGGTTCCGCCTGAGCGTTTCGCGGACGAAAATTTCCTGATACTCAAAAAATGGAACGACCTCAACCGCCGCGCGACGGCGATATGCCGCCGCGCAGGATTTACGCCGAAGGTCTCGATGTATCTGGAGCAGATGATGACGGCCTACTCGCTCGCGTGCGAGGGCAAGGGCATCGCTTTCGTGCGCGATACGCTGCTCGACTGCCTGCCGCCGACGGAGCGCGTATTTTTCTATCGCGTCGACAGCCCCGAGTCGGAGCGCAATATATACCTGTCATATAAAAAATCCGGGACGTTCTCGCAGATACAGCGCGAGTTTATAGAGTTTATGAAGACGGCTGAGCCGCGGCGCGCAAACAAAAATCCG
>UQVV01000206.1 GCA_900544635.1 uncultured Cloacibacillus sp.
CGACCTTCGCTCCGGCCTCTTCGAGCTTCTTCTTCATCTCTTCGGCCTCTTCCTTCGCTACGCCTTCCTTGACCGTCTTGGGAGCGCCGTCGACCATGTCCTTGGCTTCCTTCAGGCCGAGGCCGGTGATCTCGCGGACGACCTTGATGACGCTGATCTTGTTCGCGCCGTGGTCGGCGAGGACTACGTCGAACTCGGTCTTCTCTTCCTCCGCGGGAGCCGCGGCGCCGCCGGCTGCGGGCATGCCGGCCATGGGCATCATCATCGCGGGAGCCGCGGCGCTGACGCCGAACTTCTCTTCGAGTTCCTTAACGAGCTCGGAAAGCTCGAGCACGGACATTTCGCTGATAGCCTGGATGAGTTCTTCTCTGGTCATTTTATTTTCCTCCTGAAATTTTCAATTTTAATTTGTTTAAGCGGCTAGGCCGCCTCTCTCTCCCGCTCGCGCGGGAATCGTGAAAACCGCTCCGCGCATACTACGCGGCGGTCTCCTCCTTCTTGTCCTTGATCTGAGAAAGGACAGTGACGAGGTTTCTCTGCGGGCCGGAAAGGACCGTGACGAGTCCGCGAAGCGGAGCCGCGATCGTTCCGACGACCTGGGCGATAAGCTGGTCCTTCGAGGGAAGATCCGCGAGAGCGAAGACCTGCTGCTGGTTGAGAACCTGCTGTCCTCCGAGGATGGCGCCCTTGACGACGAGGGCTTCGTTGCCCTTCTCCTTCGCGAAGTCACGCACAGCCTTGGCGACTGCGGCGGCGTCTCCGTAGGAAATGACGTAGCCGTTGGGTCCGAAGTCGTACTCGGGGGCCTGCACCATTCCGCACTCCTGCAGAGCGATGCGCATAAGGGTGTTCTTGCTGACCTTCATCTCGCCGCCCGCCTTGCGGATAAGTCTGCGGACCTCGCTGATCTTTTTGACCGTAAGGCCGCGGTACTCGACGATGATGACGGCGTCGCTCTTCTTCAGAGCCTCGCAGAGCATATCGATATTTTCGCGTTTAGCCTGTGTCGGCATATTCGATTTCACCTCCTGCAAATAAGTTGGATCGGAATGCCGCACAGCCCGCAAGCGGGTATAAAAAACGGCCCCCGAACTCAAGAGCCCGGAAGCCATAAAATAGTCGTATGGACATAATTTATCCTTCGCGAGACCTCGGCAGGAAATTAAGCGCAAAGGCACCTGCTGTCTTGAGTCATAGCAGAGAGATTATATCCGCTCGCCGCGCGTTTGTCAAAAGATTTTTCGCGCGGACTTCTGCCGCGCGCGGCGAGGCGTATGTTGCTTTTTCTTTTTTTCTCTAAGATAATAATATGTAGGAAAAACCCTACTTTTCATACTAAAGGAGGCAACGCCTATGCTTACTGGGACGTTTGCGGACAGCGCGAAGGTTATGGCTAAAGGACAAATCACCATTCCCAAAGACGTGAGAGAGGTTCTCGGCGTTGAGAGCGGAGACAGAGTGACGTTCATAGTGGAAAGCGGCTCCGTGCGGCTCGTCAACTCCGCCGTCTACGCCATGCAGATGCTCAGGCTCGAGATGGCGGGAGAGGCGGAACGGGCCGGGCTCGACTCAGACGAAGCCGTTGCGGCGCTGGTAAAAGAGCTCAGGGACGGGGACGCAAAGCCGTGAGGGTGCTCATCGACACCAACGTCCTCATCTCGGCCGCTTTAAGCGCCGACGGAGTTCCGTTCCTCGCATACATCAAGGCGGTTTCATATCCGAACAGAGGAATGATATGCGAGCAGAATGTGGACGAAATGCGGCGTATATTCAATAAAAAATTTCCGAAACGCATCGCCGCTCTGGACAGATTTCTTTCAGCCGCGCTGACGGCGCTCGAGCTGGTGCCTGTTCCTGCCGACGAAAACGCATCCGAAACGCAGGTGCGCGACGAGAACGACCGCCCTATTCTGCGCGCCGCTATCGCTGCGAAGGCCGACATATTGCTCACCGGCGACAAAGATTTCTTAGAATCGGGCATTAAATCTCCAATGATTATGACTCCGGCGGAGTTCATCGTTTACTGCGGCACAGAGCGCTGATTTCTTAGATTATTCTCGAAAGACGGGAGTTGAACAAACCTCATGCTCAGAATCGGACTTGCGCAGATGGATATAAAGCTCGGGGACCGCGAGGCGAATTTCGCGGCGGTCGAGGAATGGATGAAGAAATACTGGACGCCGTCGGAGACGGAGACGGCGGTTGTGCTGCCGGAGATGTTCGACGTCGGGTACGTCATTGACGAAGCGGAGAAATATGCGGACCGCGGTGCGGAGCGCGCCGTCGAGTTCCTATCCGGCCTCGCGCGCCGCTACAACGTCTGGTTCGCGGGCGGCTCTGTGCTTGCGCGCGACGGCGGCGCGGCGGTCAACCGCGCGCTCGTCGTGAACCCGCGCGGCGAGTACGTTGCGCATTACGACAAGGTCCATCTTGTGCCGATGATGGACGAGGACAAATATCTGCGCGGCGGCTCCGAGTTCTGCGCTTTCGACCTCGGCGGCGTGAAATGCGCGCTCGCGATATGCTACGACCTGCGCTTCTGCGAGTGGTTCCGCATGGGAGCGCTCGCGGGCGCGCAGCTGTTTTTCATCTCCGCGGAGTGGCCGCGCCCGCGCATCGGGCACTGGCGCACGCTGCTGCGCGCGCGGGCCGTCGAGAACATGATGTACATAGCCGCCTGCAACCGCGTCGGCGACACGCCGTCGGACAGCTTCCCCGGCTATTCCGCCGTCATCGACCCGTGGGGCGCGCCGCTCTGCGAGGCCGCCGAGGCTCCCTTCGGCGCCTTCGTCGAGATAGAGCCGCGGAAGGCGGAAGAGGCGAGACGTTTCATAAAGGCGCTCGAAATGCGCAGGCCAGAGCTGTATAAGTTATAATGTCCCCTATAAACTAAAGAAACGGAGTTGTTGCAGAATGAAGAAGATAACGGCGATCATAACCGCGGCGCTTGTGGCGCTCGTCGCCTCCGCGGCTTTCGCGAAGCCGTCAGTCAGCGAATTCAGGGACAAGCAGTTCCCGATAACGAGCCTCAAGACGGTGCTCGTCATGCCTGTCGGCTACGAGATAACCGTGCCGGAGTCCGAGGCCTTCCTCGTCGAGGCCGCGGAGCAGAAATGGAAGGATTTCACGCTGAACAAGAAAGAGCGCTTCCCCTTCGTCATGCGGACGCCGCAGGAGGTAATCGACCGCGCCGCCTTCATCACTGGCGAGCAGCCCGAGCCGATGACGCCGACACAGCTCGCGCACAAGGCCTACAACCTCGCGCCCGACCACGTGGACGCGGTGCTGATGTGCACCGTCACGAAATGCGCCGTCGGCAAGATACACCACCCCGAGGAATACGTGACGAAGTACCGCTACGAGGACAGGCCGGTGTGGCGCAACAACCGCTGGGAGACGGAGCGCGTTCAGGTGCCCTACGAGGAATACAAGCCCGCGTGGGACGAGAGCGTCTCTATGGGCGCGGTCAAGATCGAGCTGCGCGCCGCGAAGGACGGACACCTCATCTACGGCGAGACCGTCTCCGCGAACACCGGCGCGGACCTCTTCAGCGAAGCGCCGTCTCTGACGAAGCACATCCAGAACGTAATTGAAAACGCCGCTAAACGAATTCCGGTGAAATAGAAAATGTCGGAGAGACGCACTCGCGCCGAAGAGTCGCTGGCGCTTATGAAGGAAGTGTATACGCTTCTCGACGAGCCCGGATGCAGCATCTCGTTCTCGCCCGCAAAGAGCGGGAACTTCATGATGTACTGCAGCGGAGATTTTATAGGCGGGCTCTTCAGCGGCGAGCTGTGTCTGGTCTATACGGAG
>UQVV01000207.1 GCA_900544635.1 uncultured Cloacibacillus sp.
CGGTTCGCGATAACATCGCCTTCGACGACTTTACGAAGTTAGACATCCGTGTCGGTAATTTCAGAGGAGAAAAACGACGAGGCACAAAGCGGCGTGATTTCCGCGCTCGAAACGGAAACAGTCGAAGGCATAGCGCCGCATGAAAACGTCGCGCTGCTCGGCGCGTTCTCCATGAGCGTGGAGCACGGCGGCGGCTCCGCGTCGTTCACGATAAAGCTGGCGGAGGAGATGCACTTTGAGGGCACGCCATACGTGATAATCCAGAACAAAAACGGCGAGCTTTACCGCGCTTTCAGAGCAGAATACAGCGGCAAGGCGCTGACCTTCACTGTAGACGCGCTCGACGATTACTTCTCGGAGGCCGTAATCACGATAGCCGACGTAAAGGACAGCGCAAAGCCCGCGCCGCACGGAGGCTCCGGCGGCGGATGCTCCGCGGGATGGGGCGCTCTAGCGCTGTTCGCCGTCGTCCCGCTCGCGCTGAAGAGGAAAACAAAATAACAATCCCGGAAAAGAGCATAAGGCCGGCCTCCCGCGTAAAATCGTTCGGGAGGCCGGCCTTTTAGTTTTTTAGTGAAATTTTCCGCGCCGCGCTAGTCTATCACGCCGCCGCCCACTACGTAATCGCCGTCGTAGAGCACGACGGACTGGCCCGGCGTTATCGCGCGCTGCGGCTCGTCGAACTCTATCCTTAATTTATCCTCCGCGAGCTGCTCGACGGTCGCGGGCTGCTCCGCGGCGCGGTAGCGTATTTTCGCGCGCAGGCGCATGGGGCGGTCGAGTTTCCCGACGGCTATGAAGTTCGCGCGCGAGGCGGTGAGCGTCTTTGAATAGAGGCCGCTTTCGGGGCAGAGCGCGACTGTGTTGTCCGCCGCGTTTTTCGCGCGGACGTAGAGCGGCTCGCGCAGCGACAGGCCGAGGCCGCGGCGCTGGCCTATCGTGTAATGTATCAGCCCCTTGTGTCCGCCTATGACGCGCCCCGATTCGTCGACGAATTTTCCAGGCTCGTCGGCGCGCCCCGTCGTTTCTCGTATAAAGGCCGCGTAGTCGCCGTCCGGGACGAAGCATATATCCTGGCTCTCTTTTTTATGCGCGTTGGAAAATCCCTGCGCTTCCGCTATTTCGCGCGCCTCTTCCTTGCTGAGCGAGCCGAGCGGCAGAAGCGTGCGCGAGAGCTGCTCCTGCGTCAGAGTCCAGAGCACGTAGCTCTGGTCTTTTTTCAGGTCTGCGCCGCGGCGAAGCAGCCACCGCCCCGAAGCTGCGTCGCGTTCGACGACGGCGTAATGCCCCGTCGCGATATGGCTCATGCCGAGGCCTCGCGCCAGTTCCAGAAATTTGCCGAATTTCATGCTTCTGTTGCAGTCGACGCACGGGTTGGGCGTGAGCCCGGCTCGGTAGGCGTCTATGAAGGGCTTTATGACGTTTTCGCGGAATTCGCATTCGAGCGGAAAGACGTGAAAAGGTATGCCGAGGCGTTCCGCGACGCTTCGCGCGGCATCCTCCTCGGCGCTCTGCGCGAGCAGACGCATTATCGCGCCCGCGCACTCGTCTCCGCCATTCTTTATTAAAAAAGCGGCGACGGAGCTGTCCACCCCGCCGCTCATCGCCGTGAGGACTTTACTCGGCAATTACTTCATGTTCTCCATTTCGGCAGCGACCGCCGGCTCGGCGGCGCGCATCGCTTCGAGCGTCTTTTCAAGCAGTTCGTCGAGCGGCCATCCCAGCATCTCCGCGCCCTGCGCTATGACCTCGCGCGAGCAGCCCGCGGCGAATTTCTTGTCCTTGTATTTTTTCTTGAGGCTCTTGAGCTCCATGTCCGAGACGCTTTTCGACGGACGCATCAGCGCGGCGGCCCAGATGAGGCCGGTCAGTTCGTCGGCGGCGAATAGCACCTTTTCCATCAGATGCTCCGGCTTTATGTCCGAGCACGGCCCGTAGCCGTGGCTGCATACGGAGTTGATGAAGCTCTCGTCCGCGTCTATCTCGCGCAGGAGTTCCGGCGCTTTCTTGCAGTGCTGGTCGGGGAACTGCTCGAAGTCCACGTCGTGCAGCAGTCCGACGAGCGCCCAGTGGTCGGCCTCGGACGCGTATCCGAGATCGTTCGCATACCAGCGCATGACCGCCTCGACCGTGAGCGCGTGGAGCAGGTGGAACTCTTCCTTGTTGTATTTGCGAAGCAGCCCGAGGGCCGCCTCTCTTGTGATTTCTGCCATGACTATCCCTCCGTTTGTATCATGCCGATAATTATAGATTTTTCCGCGCGTGCGCGCAAACGGCGATATTTCGCGCTGCGCGGCTTTGCTGTAAAATAATTTTGTTTCACAGATATTTCACGAAAGCGGGGCGCGGGGATGGACGCAAAGCGCAAACTCATGATAATCGGAGATCTGGCGGTGCTGCTCGTCGCTTTTATATGGGGCGCGACGAACGTCGTGATACGCGACGCGCTCTCCGGCATCACGCCTTTTTGGTTCTGCTTTCTGCGTTTCGTCGTCGCCACGGCGGCGCTGATGCTCCTCTTCGGACGGCGCGCCTTCGCGATGACGCGGCGCGCGAAGGTCCGCGGTATGCTGACCGGCGTCGTCTTCAGCCTCGCCTATCTCTCCGGCGCGGTCGGCCTGCTCTACACAACGGCGGGCAACCAATCCTTCATCATATCTATGTCCGTCGTCTTCGTTCCGCTATGCGTATGGTTCTTAACGAAAAAATTCCCAGGCTGGCACGTCATGGTCTCCGTCGTTCTCTGTCTCGCGGGGCTCTGCGGCCTCATGCTCGACGGAAATTTCCGGATAAACCCCGGCGACGCGCTCTCCGCCTTCGCGATGCTCTGCATAACGGGCTACATCCTTCTCGTCGAAAAATTCGTCGCGGGCGAGGACGCCTGCGGCCTCGCCTGCTGGCAGGCCGCGGGCACGATGATATGCTCCGCCCTCTGCGCGCTTGCCTTCGAGCCCGTGCCAGCGGAAATCGGACGCGCGGCGTGGCTCGCCGTGATTTACGCGGGCACGATAGGCTGCGCGCTGACGCTCGTCCTCCAGACCGCGGCGCAGAAATTCACAAGCCCGACGCACGTCGCGATACTGCTCTCCACCTCCGGCATCTTCGGCAGCCTGCTCGGCGTCGTCTTCATCGGCGAGCCGATGACCTGGCGCATCTTCATAGCCTCTGCGCTCATCTTCGCGGGCGTAATAATAGTAGAAGCCGTACCCGCGCTGAGGAAGAAAAAATAACGCGGCCGCAAATCCGCGCCCGCCGCCCCTCGCCAAGTCCCGCGCCGGCGTTTTTCGCCGCGCGCATAATTGACACGCTCCCGATATATGCTAAGATGAAGACATAAAAATAGGACATTATGTCCTATTTTTTAGCGGCAATCATATCGACATCTAAATTTCTATGCGGTGGAGGACGCTCATGCGGCCGCCGCCGCGTCCGGGAGACTGAGAAGATGAAGCTGACAGAACGGGAGCAGGCTGTGCTTAACGGCGCGGAGGGCGCCGGGGCGGCGCTCGCGATGGAGATACTCGCGGGCATAGGCGAGGTCATGGAGGCCGACGTTATGGTCCCCGTCTCGCGCGCGCACGTTTCGGCGAGCGCGCAGGAGGCGGACCTGTGGTTTGCGAAGAAGATGCTCGAAAGCGGCGCGCGGACTTGCATATGCGCGACGGTGAATCCGAGCTTCGACATACAATATTTCAAAGAGAAAGATTTCATATCCGATGCTGACGCGGAGCTCGCGGCAAAATGCGCGGCGGCCTATGAAAAGATGGGGTTCGTCATGAACCT
>UQVV01000208.1 GCA_900544635.1 uncultured Cloacibacillus sp.
CGGCATAACGATATGCGGCCTCGACAGCCTGAACGGCGGCGTCGAGATATCCTGCTGCGGCGACCACCGCATCGCGATGATGGCGGCGGTGGCGGCGACGCGCTGCAATAAGCGCATCGTGCTCGACGGCGCGGAGTGCGTCAAAAAATCGTATCCGAGCTTCTGGACGGAATACAAACGCCTCGGCGGATATGTCGAGGAATTAGAGGACGAATAGATGGGCTCGTACTTCGGAAAAGAAATTCACATCTCCATATTCGGGCAGTCGCACGCCGAGTGCATAGGCGTGACGATAGACGGCCTGCCCGCGGGCGAAGCGGTCGAGGAAGAGGCGCTGCGCGCCTTCATGCTGCGCCGCGCGCCGGGGCGCTCCGCGGAATCGACGGCGCGCCGCGAGGCCGACGAGCCGCACATAATCTGCGGCCTGCACAACGGGCGCACCTGCGGCGCTCCGCTGACCGCGATAATCAAAAACGGCGACACGCGCTCGAAGGACTACGACAAGCTGCGCGACCTTCCGCGCCCCGGCCACGCAGACCTCACCGCCGAAATTAAATACCGCGGCTTCCAGGACGGACGCGGCGGCGGCCACTTCTCGGGCCGCCTTACAGCGCCGCTCTGTATTGCTGGCGGGATATGCGCGCAGCTTCTCGCGCGGCGCGGAATAGAGATAGGCGCGCACATACTTTCGATAGCGGGGATAAACGACCGGCGCTTCAACGCGCTCGGCGAGACGAAGGAAACGCTCGACCGCGTCAAGTCAGCGCCGTTCCCGGTGCTCGACGAGGCGGCGGGGGAGAGGATGCGCGAGGCGATACTCGCGGCGAAGGCCGAG
Organism: uncultured Cloacibacillus sp.; assembly: GCA_900544635.1. GTDB lineage: Bacteria > Synergistota > Synergistia > Synergistales > Synergistaceae > Caccocola > Caccocola faecigallinarum. The sequence continues at coordinate 836 of UQVV01000208.1, forward strand.
GGCGATTCCGTCGGCGGCGTCGTCGAGTGCATCGTGACCGGATTGCCCGCTGGCGTAGGCTCGCCGATGTTCGGCGGGCTCGAAAGCAGATTGTCCGCGGCACTGTTCGCAATTCCCGCGGTCAAGGGCGTTGAGTTCGGCTCGGGCTTCGGAGCGGCGCTCTTGCGCGGCTCGGAGCACAACGACGAAATAACGCTCGACGGCGGCGAAATAGCGACGCGCACGAACAACGCGGGCGGCATACTCGGCGGCATAAGCGACGGAATGCCGGTAATCTTCCGCGCCGCCTTCAAGCCCACGCCCTCGATACTGAAACCGCAGCGCACGGTCTCGCTCTCGGCGATGAAGGAAGAAGAGCTTCAGATAACCGGACGCCACGACCCGTGCGTTGTGCAAAGGGCCGTCCCGGTGGTCGAAGCCGCGGCGGCGATTGTTATGCTCGACGCGCTGCTTGAGCGCAACACGGATAAAATATGAAAGCTCGGAAAATTTTCAAGGAGGAAAAATAAAATGTCAAAGAAACTTGAGGAACTTCGCGAAAAAATCGACGGAATCGACGAAAAGATAGTCAAGCTCTATCGTGAGCGCATGGATGTGACGAAGGACATCGCGGCCTACAAAAAGGAAAAGGAACTTCCCGTGCTCGACGCAGGACGCGAGCGCGCGGTGCTCGCCAGGATAGGCCAGCTCGCCGGAGACGACCTCGCCGACTACGCCCAGTCGGTCTACCGCACGGTCATGGCGACGACGCGCTCGTACCAGAACTTCTGCAACGGCGTGACGTCGGGGACTTATGACAGCATCCGCGCGACGCTCGACTCGACGCCGAAGCTCTTCCCGCAGCGCCCGACGGTAGCCTGCCAGGGCATCGAGGGCGCGAACTCGCAGATAGCCTGCGACAGCCTCTTCAAAGCGCCGACCATACTCTACTTCAACACCTTCGAACACGTCTTCAAAGCTGTAGAAAGCGGCATGTGCCAGTACGGAATACTGCCCATAGAGAACAGCACGGCGGGCTCCGTCAACGCGATATACGACCTCATGACGCGCCATAACTTCTACATCGTGCGCGCTGTAAGGCTCAAAGTGACGCACAACCTGCTCGCGAAACACGGCGTGAAGCTTGAAGACGTGCGCGAAGTCCTCTCTCACAGTCAGGCTTTGAGCCAGTGCGCCGACTTCCTCGCCGGACTCAAAAACGTCAAGACGACGGTTGTGGAGAACACCGCCGTCGCGGCCCGCACCGTAGCGGAGTCAGAGCGCACAGACATCGCGGCCCTTTCGTCGCGTTTCTGCGCCGAGGAATACGGCCTCAACGTCCTCAAGGCCAACGTGCAGGACCAGGACAACAACTACACGCGCTTCATCTGCATCTCGAAGAACCTCGAAGTCTATCCAGGCGCAGACCGCACTTCGCTCATGATGACGCTGCCGCACAAGCCCGGCTCGCTCTACAACGTCCTCTCGAAGTTCTACGCGCTCGGCATCAACCTCCGCAAGCTCGAAAGCCGCCCGCTGCCTGACCGCGAATTCGAATTCATGTTCTACTTCGACCTCGAGTGCTCCGTCTACGCGCCCGAGATGGAAAAGCTCTTCCGCGACCTCGAGTGCGAGAGCGAGCATCTGCGCTACCTCGGCACCTACAACGAGGCAATCTGCTGATGGCTGAAGCCGAATACGGCCTTATCGGGGAAAAGCTCGGACACAGCTTTTCCCCGTACATTCACGGCGAGCTCGGCGGCTACGACTACCGCCTCATAGAGCTCGAGCGCGGCGAGCTCGGACGCTTCCTCAAACGCGGAGCCTTCCGCGGCATCAACGTCACAGTCCCATATAAAAAGGATGTGATTCCCTACTGCGCGTGGCTCTCGCCCGAGGCGCGGCGCATCGGCAGCGTCAACACGATAGTCAACGACGGCGGCCTGCTGCGCGGCTACAACACGGACTACTTCGGCTTCGTCTACATGCTGCGAAAAGCGGGCATCGACGTGAAAGGCAAGAAAGCGCTCGTCCTCGGCAGCGGCGGGGCCTCGCTTACGGTTCAGGCCGCGCTGCACGACCTCGGCGCAAAAAGCGTGACCGTCATATCGCGCGGCGGAGAAGACAACTACGGCAACCTCGAGCGCCACGCGGACGCGCGGCTCATAGTCAACACGACGCCCGTCGGGATGTACCCGAAGGTCGAGGCCGCGCCGCTCTCGCTCGAAATCTTCCCGGACTGCGAAGCCGTCGCCGACATTATCTACAATCCGTCGCGGACGAAGCTTCTGCTCGACGCCGAAGCGCGCGGCATCCCGTGCGCGAACGGCCTGCCGATGCTCGTCGCGCAGGCGAAGGCGGCGGCGGAGCTCTTTCTCGGACAAAATATCCCCGACGCTCGAATTGACGAAATCACTTCCATTATAGAGAAGCGCACAAAAAACATCATTCTTATAGGAATGCCCGGCTGCGGCAAAACGACGGTGGGGAAGCTGCTCGCGCGCAGCCTCGGCAGGGAGTTCGCCGACACCGACGAAATGATAGTGCGTGAGGGCGGGCGATCGATTCCGGACATATTCGCATCGGAGGGAGAGGCGGCCTTCCGCGGGCTAGAGCATTCCGTGATAGCGCGCGAGGCGAAGAAATCGTCGCTCGTCATAGCCACCGGCGGCGGCGCGGTGCTGCGCGAGGACAACCGCGAGGCGATGCGCATGAATTCGACCGTCGTCTACATCCGCCGCGACCTCGACAAGCTTCCCTCGGCGGGGCGGCCACTGTCGCTCGCCAATCCGCTCGAAGAGCTTTACCGCAGACGCGCGCCGCTCTACGAAGCGGCTGCGGAGCTGACGGTCGCAAACGACGCGAGCGCGCGCGATACCGCCGACGAAATAATAAGGAGGCTCGGCCTATGAAGATACTCGTAATAAACGGACCGAACATCAAC
>UQVV01000209.1 GCA_900544635.1 uncultured Cloacibacillus sp.
TCCCGTCGAAATCGTAAATCAACGCGACGACCGGCTGCGTTTCGTCGTACATGGGCGTCACCTCCGTGCGCTTTTATCAAAAAAGCAAAATTCAGCCGCGCTGCTAAAACTCTTCCTCTTTGTACTCCGGCCCCATTCCAATCTGGAAGGCCATGTTTTCCAGCGTCTCCTGCTCCATTGCGAAGCGCTGGGCGGACTGCATGAAGTTTACCTGCGACTCTTCTTTTTCTATGTCGATGCGTTCGCCGGTCGCGGCGTCGACGACTTCGAAGCTTCCGTCCCAGAGCGCGGCGCGGCGACGCTGTTTAAGGTCGTCGATGAGCGCGAGCGCCGCGTCGCGCACAGGCTCCCAGTCCTCAAGCTCGACCTCCCAGCTCTCAAACAAGCCGTCCGCGGCACGCAGCTCCTCGTCGCTCTTAAGTTTGCCGTTTTCGTCCGTGATGTTCGCGCGTCCTATTACTTTGATTCGTTTCATGGTTTTTCTATCCTCCGGCCCGTATGCGCGGGCTCTGTAATCGTCTGATGTTCGCTAATAATCTTCCGATGCTTCGGCTCGGCTGTCAAGCGGCGCAGGCGAAGCGTTACAGATAATCGCTGTATGCTGAGCCCTGTCGCTGATATTAACGCCGGGCATTTGACTATAACGACTAGATTAACTAGAATGACTAGAAAGGAGATGAGAGCGACTATGATTTTTGCGGAAAGTGAAAATGTCGAGCTCAAGTCGGAAGTCACCTCCGATATATGCAAGGAGATAATAGCCTTCGCAAACACACATGGAGGCATAATCTACGTCGGAGTGACGGACGGCGGCGTTCCTGCCGGAGTGGCAAACGCGGACGAGACGATGCTGCGCATCAGCAACATGGTGCGCGATTCTATAAAACCGGACGTAACGATGTTCGTCCGCTACGAAAAGATAGACGCCGGCAGCAAAGACATAATCGCAGTCACAATCCAGCGCGGTGTGGACCGCCCGTATTATCTTGCATCTAAAGGGCTACGCCCGAGCGGAGTATACGTCCGTAGCGGAACCTCTGCGGACCCGGCGTCAGACACTGCAATCCGCAGGATGATAAAAGAGACCGACGGCGACAGCTTTGAGGCCGCGCGCTCTCTTGCGCAGGATTTGACCTTCAAGTCAGCCGCGGCGGAGTTTGAACGCCACGGCGTCGGCTTCGATCAGCCGAAGATGAAAACGCTCGGGATCGTCACGCAGGACGGCCTATATTCCAATCTCGGGCTCTTGCTTTCCGACCAATGTCCGGCGACAATCAAGGCCGCGACGTTCAGCGGCGTCGACCAAAGATTTTTCCAAGACCGGCGCGAATTTGACGGCTCGCTGTTCAGCCAGATGAACGATTTATATGATTATCTCGAACTTCGCAACAGGACGAAGGCATCCTTCGACGGCCTTTATAGAATAGATAAAAAGGATTATCCAGAAGAGGCCGTTCGCGAAGCTATGATGAACTGCCTTGTGCATCGCGATTATTCGTACAGCGCGAGCACCCTCGTAAGCGTCTACGACGACAGGATAGAATTCGTCTCTATCGGCGGACTGCCGTCCGGCGTCGAGATGGACGACATCATGCTCGGCTTCTCCGTGTGCCGCAATCCAAAATTAGCCGCGGTATTCTACCGGCTGAAGCTTATTGAAGCATACGGCACGGGAATACCTAAAATCATGCACGTTTACGAAGGCTCGGGGCTTAAGCCCGTCATCGAAACGACCTCCAACGCTTTCAAAATCACGCTGCCCAACAGAAACGCGGCGGCGCTCGCGGCAAAGGTTCCAACCGGAGAGGAAGAGACCGTAATCGGCTACATAAGAGAGCACGGAAGCATAACGCGCAAAGAGACGGACGCCTTGCTCAACGTCAGCCAGACGACTTCAAGCCGTATCCTTAGACGGATGGCTGAGAACGGCCTCATTCGTCATGAAGGGGCCGGACGCCGCACAAGATATATATTGAAATAGAGACAGGCGAAGCTTGGCGGCATGGCGGTGGAGCGCTCACGTTACGCAATGACGCCGCGCCGCTCTGTTATAATTATCATGTTAATTTATGAGAAGATAATTATGGGACTGCGGCGCTTTGATTGTGTAAGGCCGCGAGCCGTCGTTCGGAAACTTTGCGCGTCGTTTCAGGCGCGGACATAGACACAGAGGAAAATTTGAGATGTCAATTTCACAGAACTACGATGTAACCGCGTTGGGAGAGCTGCTTGTAGATTTTACGGAGAGCGGCGTCAGCGCGCGCGGCAATTTATTGTTCGAGGCCAACCCCGGCGGAGCGCCGTGCAACTTTTTGGCGATGCTTGCGAAGCTCGGACGCCGGACGGCTTTTATAGGGAAAGTCGGCGACGATGTGTTCGGCAGGATGCTTTGCGAACGCGCCGCCGGCGCCGGCATAGACGTTTCCGGCGTCATATACGACGCGGAAGTCCCGACTACTCTGGCGGTAGTGCACAATACGCCGGACGGGGACAGAGAATTTGCGTTCTATCGAAATCCGGGGGCGGACCTGACGCTTCGCGCGGAAGAGGTCGACATGGCGAAGATAGCGTCGTCGCGCGTTTTTCACTTCGGCACGCTGTCCGCCGCGTCGGAGCCTGCGCGGTCGGCCACTTACGCCGCTGTGGAACAGGCGAAACGCAGCGGCTGCATAATTTCCTTCGACCCGAATCTGCGCTTGAACCTATGGCCCGACGCCGAGAGCGCAAGGGAACAAATTGCCTACGGGCTGTCGCAATGCGACGTTTTAAAAATATCCAACGACGAAATAGAATTTATGACGGGCGAGAAAGATGTTTGCCGCGGCGTCGAAATTCTTTTGTCGCAATGGAACATCCCACTCGTGCTCGCCACCATGGGGCCGGATGGAAGCCGCGCCTTCTATCGTGGAACGTCAGTATTCGCCCCGCCGTTCCGTATGTCCGGCACAATAGACACGACCGGCACGGGAGACACCTTCGGCGGCTGCGCAGTCCATTTCGTCCTGAAATACGGCCTCGACGGGCTAAACGAAGCGCGCCTTACGGAGCTGCTCACCTTCGCAAACGCCGCGGCAGCCATCGTCACGACGCGCCGTGGAGCGCTCTGCGTGATGCCGGAAGTTGAAGAGGTATTGTCTCTCGTAAATTCACGATAAGGCTGTCCAACCCTCTCGATTTTCCTCAATATGCCAAGCGGCCCGGACGTTCCGAGCCGCTTGGTTTTTGTTATTTTATCCGCCGGTGCGGGTTTATTTCGATTTTTTATATCCCGCACACTTTTCCACAAACCTTTCCGCGGCTTTTGGAAATCCCGCGAAGTGGAGGTGGAGGTAGGAGCCGAGGATGTTTTCGGTCGCGTAGCCGGCGGGGTAGGTTTCGCCGGTGCGCGTTTTGGTGAAGAGGAAGGCGTTCGGGATTTCTTCGAGCGGCTCGGCGCTGGAGAAGTGGAATTCGTGTCCGCGCAGTTCCTCGCCTTCGGCTGCGATGACGGTGTCGCGCAGGGCTTTCGCCGTAACGTAGCCGACTGTGCGCAGGCGGTCGTTCATTTTGCAGCTCATTGGGATTATGCCGCACATTTCATGGGCCGCGCCTTCGAAGTCTTTTATTTCGCGCGTGAGGTACATGAAGCCGCCGCATTCGGAGTAGATCGGAAGGCCAGCGGCCGCGGCGCGCGCGACGGATTCTTTAATGTTTTTGCTTGCGGCGAG
>UQVV01000210.1 GCA_900544635.1 uncultured Cloacibacillus sp.
GTCGCCGCTTTCATCTATTTCCGCTATCGGCTGGCCAAGGCGGTGAAGGTCGGGCACCTCCTTAAAGCCAGGGTCTGCGTAGTAGCCTCCAGTGAGCTGTGCCGCGCATTCCATAAGATGGCCGAGCAGGAGCGCCTGCCCGAGCTTCTCGGGTTGGCTGTCGTCCCAGCCAAATTCATGCTTCAGCGGCCCGACGAAAAGCGCTGGATCGGCGACGCGGCCAGTGATGACTATGTCAGCTCCTTGGTCGAGCGCCTCGCGTATCGGGTCGGAGCTGAGATATACGTTTGCGGAGATGATGCAGCCGTCGAGCGACGCGAGTGTGCCCTCCCTGTCCCAGAGCGGCGCAGCGTAATAATCTTTGATTCTGTCCATGATGTCGTCGCCGCGCACCATCGCTATCTTAAGGCCGTGAACGTTCTGCTCGCGCGCTATTTTCACGATGGCGTCGACGGCCGCGGGCGGGTTCGCTCCGCCCATGTTGGAGACGATTTTCGTGCCGAAGCGCTTCGCGAGCGGAAGGACGCGCGTCATGCGCTCTTCGAGCATGGGGTTGTAGCCTTTTGTCGGGTCTTTCAGCTTCTCCTTCTGCGCCGCCGCGATTGTGCGTTCGGCGAGGCATTCAAAGACGATGTAGTCCAGCCTGCCTTTTTCGAGAAGCTCTATATTAGGCTCCAGCCGTTCCCATGTGCAGCCGCCGGAGCCGCAGCCTATGCGTATTTTTTTCAAGTTGAAGATACCTCCTCAGCCATCCGGAACGAAGGGCGCGCTACGATTCCGCGTCCTCGCCGATCATCCAGAAGAGCATTTTACGTTTGAAACGGTCAAACACCAGCATTATCGCGACGAAGACCGCCATGGTGACCAGCAGCCCCGCTATGACGCGCGCGTAATCGGAGAAGTCGGCGTAATACTGCACAAAATGTCCGAGCCCCGAGTCCGTCGCGAACATCTCTGCGACGGTGAGCAATATGAACGAGAAATTCAGCGCCGTCGCCGCGCCGCTGAAAATCAGCGGAGAGGCCGCGGGCATGATTACGAACAGCAGCTTGCGCCAGCCGGACATTTCGAGCACCTTGGCGTTGTCCAGATATTTCTGGTCTATCAGCACGATGCCGCTGATGGTCCCGCTCAGAAAGGGCCAGAAGCTTCCCATGAAGATGACCGCAACGGACGATATGTAGAACGTCGGCATAATCGCTATAAAGTAGGGCGTCAGCATCGACGGCGGCAGGGGGCTCAGCATGAAGATAATCGGCTGAAGCGCCTGGTTCGCTTTAGGGTGCAGGCCGATTATTATGCCGAGCGTGATGCCGCAGAACGCGCCGATGAAATATCCCGGAATCAGCAGCCCCATTGAGCTGAAGAACGACGCGATAAGCCGCGGTCTCGCGTCCCAGAGCGCCTCTCCTATCATCGAAGGCGTCGGGAAGAACATTCTGTCCAGCGCTCCGAGCTCCGTCGCCAGCGTGTACGCGGCGAAAAGGAACACGATGATGGCCACCGTGTTCCCGTATCCGCGCAAAACAGATTGCGATTTTTTCATCGTGTCCGCCGGTTACTGGTTGTACTTTACGTAACGCTCCGCGAATTCTTTATAACGCTTGTTGTCGGGCTCTTTCTGCTGAAGCTCGTCGAGGGCTTCCTTGTAAAGCGCGGCGTTGATATGGTTCTCGACGTCGATGCCTTCGGTCTCAGCGTAGTTGAGCTTACCGAGCAGCTCCCACATGTAGCGGACGCCGTTGCTCTTGGGGTCGGACTCGAACACCTGGTTCGTCTCAAGCAGCATTATGCGCGACTGCTCTTCGTCGAGCTTGAGGTACTTCTCGTTGATTTTCACGCACTCTTCCTGGTTGTCGAGAAGGAAGGCCTCGGCGCGTATCCAAGCGCGGAGGAAAGCCTTTACCTCTTCCGGCTTCTCTTTTATCCAGCTGTTCTGGCAGACGGGGCGGCAGCAGACGTGCATCGGGTCGAGGTCGTTCGTCCAGGTGAGGATTTTGAGGCCGCCCGCGAGCGCCTGGAGATAGGTCGAGTTCGTGCCGATGCCTACGTCTGCCTTGCCGGCCTTAACGGCGGCGAGTACGTCCGCGGGCTTCTTGAATTCCATGATGGTGCAGTCCTTCGACGGGTCGTAGCCCGCGCGCATCATAGCTCCGCGCCAGACGATGTCGGGCGTGTACATGCGCGCGACGGCGATTTTCTTGCCTACGAAGGACTCCATTCCTTTATAGTCGAAGTCCGGCCTCGCGTAGACGGGCATACCGCCGGAGACGTAGCCGCCGAAGATGCAGAAGTCCGCACCCTTTGTGACGAAGGTCAGCGGCGCGGCGGTGCCGAACGATACGGCGACGTCGACCTTGCCCGCCTGGAGCGCGCCGAGCGCGTCTGTCGAGTTTGTGAACGGCACGAGCTCCATCGCGACGCCTTCTTCTTTGTCGATGCCCTTCTCTATGGCGATGAAGCCGAGAATATTGCCCGTCGCGGGGTTATACGCCACCTTGACGGGAGCCGGAGCCGCGAACGCCGCGGCGGAAAGGGCCATAAGCACGGCCACAGCCAGAACACCAATACGCTTGATCATTTTTCTTTTCTCCTTCTTAATTGTTAAAATACCGTCTGCCGGTAAATTTTTTGCCAAAGCCCTGCGTCTTACAAATCGATATTGCTGTGAAGCATACGCATAAGCGTGTTTCTCAGCTCTATCATTTCCGGGTCTTCAAACATCTTTTCATGCGGCGGCTTGTCCTCGCCGAACTTGAGATCGTAGACGACGCGCCCGACGCCCGCGCCGAAGACGAAAATCCTGTTCGCGAGCAGCATCGCCTCGTCGACGTCGTGCGTTACGAAAATAATCGTCTTTCTGTGCTCGCCGTCCTTCATCCACAGCTTCAGAATCATGTGCTGGAGATGTCCGCGAGTCACCGCGTCGAGCGCGCCGAACGGCTCGTCCATCAAAAGGACGGGCGGGTCGAGCGTGAAGGCGCGGCAGATAGCGCAGCGCTGCCGCTGTCCGCCGGAGAGCTGGAAAGGATATTTTTTGTAAATGGATTCGTCGAGGCCTACGTCCTTCAGCCCGCGGAGCACCCTTTCCTTCAGCTCCGCCTTCGGAACGTCCTTAAACTTCTGCTGAAGCGCGAGCAAAATATTTTTGCCGGCGGTGAACCACGGGAAAAGGCTGTAGTCCTGAAAGACGACGCCCCTGTCGAGCCCCGCGCCGAGCACGGCGCGTCCGTCTATCAGAATTTCGCCCGATTCAGGCTCCGCCAAGCCTGCCATCAAGCGGAGGAACGTGCTCTTGCCGCAGCCCGACTCTCCCAGAATGCACACAAATTCTCCCGAATCGATCTCCAGATTGAGATCTTTCAGGACTTCTTCATTTTTATAGCCGAAGTGTATATTTTTTACCGAAATAGCAGGCAATTCCGTACCCCTTCCGTAACGATTGGGAGAAATACAGCCTTGTAAATATCTTTCGGAAGGCCGGCCGCGCCGAAGCCGTCCGATGTCAGGAGAGGCTCGGACTAGCGTACTCAAACACGAAACGGCGGCGAAGCGTCTTATCTGTAAAGACGCAGTCTGCCTTCAGATTTTTTCTAAAAGATAAATTAACGAGAAGAGCGCGGCGCGCTTATATCTTTGAAAGCGAAGAGCTTTCCGTACTCTGCTCGTCAAGGCT
>UQVV01000211.1 GCA_900544635.1 uncultured Cloacibacillus sp.
CCTGCGGCTTTAAGCTCCGATGTGTAGGGCGATTTAACGACACTGGGTGCCGGGTCAAGCCCGGCATGACGAGATGGCTGTCTTTCTTTGAATGTTTAGCCACATAAACGCGAGGCATATAAAAAACGGGCGGCCCCGCGTTGATGCCGCCCGAAATTTTTTCGCAATTCTTCGCCGAACTTCGACTTACAGCCCGTGATCTTCGTCTATAAGTATAACCTCGGCCTCCATGCCGACCATCGGTGCCCATAGAGTCGCCATGCCGTTGCATATTCTTCCGGCGGAGCGGCAGTCGTAGCAGCGGTCGGCCTTCGCGGCGCAGGGCGTCTTGCAGCCCATCTGCTGCGCGCGGCGCGGCGAGGCGACGTTGCGCGCACGCCATACGGCGCTCTCGTAGTCAGCGGTCAGCTTGTTGCGGCCGACTATGAAGTAGACCTTCTTGTGTCCGAATAGAGTCGAGGCGACGCGGTTGCCGACTCCGTCGATGTTGACTATTTCGCCGTTCTCGGCGAGCGCGTTCGCCGACGTCAGGTAGACGTCCGTCGCCATCGCCTTTTTGCGCACGTCGGCCCCCTCCTGCATCCAGTGCCATATCACGGTGTTGTGCTTTTCGAGCTTCTCGTACAGGCCGAGCTCCTTCACGGTAGAGCAGCCGCCTATTCCGACCGTCAGTCCGTCGATTTCGCCGTCAAGGTACGCCGCGGCCTCCGCTCCGGTCGCGAAGACCTTCACCGAATATCCTCTTTCCTTCAGCGCCTTTTCAACCTTTGAAAAATCCGCCATCTTTCACACCCCTTTGGGAAAAATTCAACACACACTGAAATTTTACTCTCTCGCGGCTGATACGTAAAACGCGCGGCGTGCGGACACGAAAAAGCCGCGGACGGTGAACGCCCGCGGCTTTCTATGTTTCTGCGAATATCGCTTATTTTATGTTCGAGATTACCTTTTCGAGAGCGTCCACAGCGTCCTGCGGCAGCTTGTCGATTCCGCCCTTTTCCGTCTCGCGCGACTTGACGAACTTCATGCGGTCGTTCATTCTGTTGATGAACTGCTGCTTGTAGTTCGCGTCGCTGAAGTCGGGGACGAAGCCCTCTATCTCCATTATCTCCATTCCGGGGATTTCGTTGAGCGGCTTCCACTCCGCGCTGTCCTCGACTATCTTCTCGATTATCTCGAGCGTGAGCTCCTTCGGTATCTTCTTGTCCATGAAGAAGCCGGTGTTGATGATGTAGCAGGCCACGCCGTCCTCAAAGAGCGAGCGGAAGCGCGTGTAGTCCATCTCGAGCGGATAGGTGCGGAACGGGTTCGCGTAGCACTCGATGACGAGCGCGTCGGGGTCTACGCCGGGGGCGAGGCGCTCGGCCGAGGTGCGCTTCGTCGCAAGCGTCGCGCCCATGACGGCGGCGAGCGACGCGCCAGTGAGCTTCACTACCGGCGGCAGCGTCGAGTCCTTCATGAGCCAGCATATCGCGTCGAGCGGCTCGTCGATTCTGTCTATTCTGTTCGGCGTCCAGAGCTTCGACTTGACCGCGCGGCCGTTGCCGTTGCGCACGTCTTCGCCTACGACGACCGTCTTGCCGTCCTGCGTCGTCGTCACGCCGCAGTTCTGGAGCGAGAGCAGATATTTGTTGTCGGGGCAGCCGAACGGATAGTCCTGCATCTTGTCGAAGTAGGACGGCTCGAGCGCGATCGCGTACTTGTCCTTGACGTTGACGATGAGCGCGTCGTCGTGCAGTACGGTCACGTCGTACTTGCCGCCGTGCTTGGCGTGCGTGATGGTGGACTTGCCGGAGCCGGAGAGTCCGAATACCGCGAGGACGAACTTCTTATTGCTTCCGTCCTTGAGCGTGTAGCGCTTGAGTCCGCCGTGGCAGGAGGCGTAGCCGTTGCGCGCCGCGATGCCCCAGCCGAGGGTCAGCGTGCCCTTCTTGTATTCGCCGAAGTAGCGCATGCCGAGGATGGCGGCGCAGTTCTGCTCGGGCGAGAAGAAGGCGAGGCCGAGTGGATAATCGGGGTGCGTCCAGTACGGGTCGGCGAAGACGTAGATGTCGCCGTCGTTCGCGAGCGGGCGCGACTTCTCGTAGCGCTTCGCGTACTCTTCGTTGATGTACTGGAAGTTGAGCATCCAGCTGTAAAGGTTGTTCTCAAAGCCCTCGGGGATCATGAGATGGGCCTTGACCATGAAGTCCTCGTCGAGCCCGATGATGGCCTCGGCGCGGTAGTATTTGCGGAAGCGCGAGTTGTAGACGGCTTCGCGCAGGAGCGCCGCCATCTCCGTGACGTTGACGTTCGGCTCGCCGATTATGCGGCGCGCCGCGGCGCAGCGTCCGTAGACCGCTCCGTCGTTGAAGAGAAGGACGTTGGCCCCTTCCGGCAGTCCGAGCTCGACCGGCTTGTAGACTGGCATACCGGTAAGCTCAATCGTCCCCGGGCTGTTCTTCGCCAGCTCGTAGGCCTCTTTCAGGTCCTCGATGCGGCGGATGTTGTTCCCGTAGAAAGCGGTCTCTATCGTCGATCTGATCGGGATAGAGTTGAGACGCTTAAAGCTGTCGAGATCCACAAAATGTTCCTGAGTCGCCATGCAATGTCCCTCCTAATTTGTCTCGGCCGCCTTTATCCTCATCGTGAAAAAAGGAATAAATTAACGAACCGTCAATGCCTGCGTAACATATCCGTAGCATACACCAATATTTGTAATTGACAATAGTTTTTTTACAAAATACACAATTTCTGAATATTAAAAAAAGCGGCCCCCTTTTTGAGAGCCGCTTACGTGCGATTGCAGAGAGAAGAGGCTACTTGAGCTTGACGGTGTAGCCGAGCGAGATGACCTGCGTGAAGCCATCGTGGATATGGGCGTTTTCGAACGCACCGACGGCAGACTGCACATCTCTCGTCCCAGCCCAGATACCCGTGTAGGCAAACACAACTTCGTGGTTCTCCTTGAAGCGGTATTTAAAGCCCAAGCTTCCGCGATGGCGGTCGCCTGTCGGAATAGTGAAGTCCATCCACTGGTCGGGGACGGGGCTTTCGTCGTAGACGTAGCCTGCAAGGATGCTCCACTGTTTGCTGAGCTTATGCTCGATACCAATACCATAGCGCCAGCAGGCATCCCAGTCTTTGGGGTTCATTGACCCAGGTAAATTGAGTTCACCCACAGAAACCGCTGGATTAAAATATATGTTAAGTGCGTTGTATGTTTTCCAGTTTGTCCAAACTGCGTTAAGTTCTACACGTGTTCTGTCATTAAATTTATGCCCTAGCCCAATTGACAGTGAATCCGGCAAAGTTACAGTACCGCTAGCCCCAGTACTTAATAAGCCAACACCACCCATGTTAAATGCGATATCAGCGTCATCCATTGTATGCTTTATTCTGGAACGATATGTAACAGCCAATGAAGTCTGAGGCGTAAAATCATACATTAAAGAAGCTAACCAACCGATGTTGACTGTATCTCCTTCAAGGTCAGTTCCAATATCCGCAACGTATCCACCCAATTTTTCTGAACTAAAAGGAACGTTCTTCCTCATTCTCAGTTTAACGTAATTTATATCAAGACCAACTGCTGCGGAGAGCTTATCGCTTATCTTGAACGCATACGTCGGCTGAACGGTTATACCCTTTATACCGGAGAAGATTGTGTCG
>UQVV01000212.1 GCA_900544635.1 uncultured Cloacibacillus sp.
GTCGTGGAAGCTCGAAAGCTGCGCTATGGAGCGCGAGAGCGGCGGCGGGGCGGGCCGCCGCGTCAACATAGACCCCGGCACGATAGACGGCGCGCGGCTGCTGCTCGCATCGACGAAGGGGCAGGCGCACCGCGTCTACCTGCGCGACGGGATATTCTGCGAAGTTACGCTCTGCCGGAGGAAAGGACGCTGGGAGAGCTTTTTTTATACCTTCCCCGATTTCAAGAGCGGAGCTTACGACGCCTGGCTCGAGCTCGTGCGGGAGGACTGGAAGCGAGAAGTCAGAGAAATTTAAAAAATATAAATCAGGAGGTCACAACATGATACCGCGCTACGAGACACCCGAAATAAAGAAGATCTGGACCGACCAGAACCGCTTCGGCCGCTGGCTCGACGTCGAGCTCGCCGCCACGCGCGCGTGGCACGAGGAGGGCGTCGTCCCCGACGAGGACTACAAGAACATCGTCGAAAAAGCCGGATTCTCAGTCGAACGCATCCACGAAATCGAAGAAGTCACGCAGCACGACGTAATAGCCTTCGTCTCAAGCGTAGCCGAGACGATAGGCGAGTCTGGGCGCTTCGTCCACCTCGGACTGACCAGCAGCGACGTTATAGACACCGCTTCGTCGCTCATGCTCGGCGAAAGCCTCGACGTCGTCATCGCGGAGCTCGAGAAGCTGCACAAGCTCGTCGGCGAAAAGGCCGTCGAATACAAAATGACGCCCTGCGCGGGCCGCACCCACGGCGTACACGCAGAGCCGACCACCTTCGGCCTCAAGCTGCTCAACCACTACTCCGAGATAGGCCGCGACATAGCGCGCCTCAAGCAGACGAAGAAAGAAATGATGGTCGGCAAACTCTCCGGCGCCGTCGGCACATACGCCAACTGCCCGCCGAAAATCGAGGCGCGCGTCTGCGAACTCCTCGGCCTCACGATAGACCACGTCGCGACGCAGGTCGTCCAGCGCGACCGCCACGCGCGCGTCATAACCGACATGGCGATAGCGGGCGGCTCGCTCGAACGACTCGCGCTCGAGATACGCCACCTCCAGCGCACCGAAGTGCTCGAAGCGCTCGAACCCTTCAAGAAGGGACAGAAAGGCTCCTCCGCGATGCCGCACAAGAAAAACCCGATACTCTGCGAGCGCGTCTGCGGAATGTCGCGCCTGCTCCGCGGCTACGCGGTCCCCGCGCTTGAGAACATCGCCCTCTGGCACGAGCGCGACATAAGCCACTCCTCCGTAGAGCGCGTAATGTGGCCCGACGCCTTCCACCTGCTCCACTACATGACCAAGAAAATGATACAGATAGTCTCCGGCATGGCCGTCGACACGCAGAAAATGCGCGAAAACATGGACATCACGAAAGGCCTGCTCTTCTCCGGCCGCGTCCTCATCGAGCTCGTCGAGCACGAGGGAATCAGCCGCGAGGACGCCTACGCCATCGCGCAGAGCAACGCCATGCGCTGCTGGAACGAGAAAATCCCTCTGCTCGAATTGCTGAAATCCGACGAGAGAATCACCAATATGTCCGCTTCGGAACTGGAATCTTTGTTTGATTTGGGGTATTATCTAAAGCATATCGATGAGGTCTTCGGCCGCTTCCCGGAGCTTTGCGGCGCGGGGGCTTCCAACACAAAATAATACGGGGGGATTTTTGTTATGTCACCTGACAGAAACCTAGCGCTTGAAATGGTAAGAGCCACCGAGGCCGCCGCTATGGCCGCGGGGCGCTGGATGGGCCGCGGCGACAAAAACGGCGTCGACGGAGCCGCCGTCAACGCTATGCGCTTCATGCTCAACACCGTCGAGATGGACGGCGTCATCGTCATCGGAGAGGGCGAAAAAGACGAAGCGCCGATGCTCTTCAACGGAGAGAAGCTCGGACGCGGCGTAGAACCGCAGGTCGACATCGCCGTAGACCCGATCGACGGAACGCGCCTCACCGCCTACGGTCTGCCGAACGCCGTCAGCGTCGTCGCCTTCGCCGAGCGCGGAACGATGTACAACCCGCAGCACATCTTCTACATGGACAAGATAGCGACCGGTCCCTTCGCGGCCCACGCCATCAACATCGAGGCGAGCCCGACCGACAACATCCGCGCCGTCGCGCGCGCGCTGCGCAAATCCGTCGAAGACGTCACCGTAGTGGTCCTCGACAGGCCGCGCCACGAAGAGCTGATAAAAGAGATCCGCTCCATCCACGCCCGTATCCGCCTCATCCCCGACGGAGACGTAGCGGGAGCCCTCTCCACCTGCAAACCGAATTCCGGAATCGACCTCCTCATGGGAGTCGGCGGCTCGCCGGAAGCCATCATCACCGCCTGCGCCATCAAGTGCATCGGCGGCAACATGCAGTGCAAGCTCTGGCCGCGCAACGACGAAGACCGTGAGAAATGCAAAGAAAAAGGCATGGACGTCAACAAGGTCCTCCACCTCAACGACCTCGTCAAGAGCGAAAACGTATTCTTCGCGGCGACCGGCGTCACCGACGGCGACTGGCTCCGCGGCGTCCGCTACACGGGCGACGGCATCGAGACGAGCTCCCTCGTCATGCGCGCGAAGAGCGGCACGCTGCGCTACATCAACGCCGTCCACAACGTCCAGAAACTCGACGAAATCAGCAGCATCAAATACGGCGCGCAGAACAACCAGGCGTACTTCCTCTAAACCTCAAATAACAGAAAAACCCAAACGTATGGAGCGCGGGCGCAAAGCCCGCGCTTTTTAGTGTAAATCAAGACCTCTGATTATAAATCGAGCCCCGTAACTTAGACAAACTTGCACTGATAAACATGATTAAGCAAAAAGGTCATTGATGGCTACATATTACACTATTAGGGTGATGAGTTCATACAGGCCAGTTCTAAGTGACTCTGTTGGAATACAGGGCCATTTGGAACAATGGTTGTATAGTTTTTGTCGGTGAGTGCTTATACATGTTCAAGTCGGGAGGTGCTGTTCTAATCTAGTGTTCTAGGTTACGCTGCATTTGCTTTAGTTCGCCGTTGTGTTTGGCTGTCGGCGCGCGCATAGGTTTCCTACGCTTTCGACGCGCGTTCTAGTTCGGCGCGGATTTTTATGTGCTGCGGGCAGGCTTCTTCGCAGCGGCCGCATTTTATGCAGTCGGCGGCGCGTTTTTTGCCGTGGCCTTCCGTGAGCCAGTCTTCCTGAACCTTCGCCGCCTCTTTGTTGCCGTAGAGGATGAGGCAGTTCATCGCCGTGAAGGTCCCCGATATGCCGACGTTCTGCGGGCAGACCTTCGCGCAGTAGTTGCAGGTCGTGCATGGAATGACGGGATATTTCGCAAGTTCGGCGCGTGCGGCTTCGATTACGGCCTGTTCCTGCGCGTCGAGCGGCTTGAAGTCCTTCATGTAAGATAGGTTGTCGTCCATCTGCTCTACGCTGCTCATGCCGGAGAGCACGGTTATCACTCCGTCGAGGCTCGCCGCGAAGCGCACTGCCCACGACGCGACGGAGGCCTCCGGCGCGGCCTTTTCAAAGACTTCGCGCACCTTCTCCGGCGGCGTCGCGAGCATCCCGCCCTTGACCGGCTCCATTATGATTACCGGCTTGCCGTGCTTTCTCGCGACTTCATAGCAGCGGCGCGACTGCACTGCGGGGGTCTCCCAGTCGGCGTAG
>UQVV01000213.1 GCA_900544635.1 uncultured Cloacibacillus sp.
GAGGTAGCCTTCGGCGGAGTGAAGAGCGGCACGACATCCCGCGGACACCGCTTCATGGGCAAGGAAGCCGTGGAAATCAAAGACACGGCCTCGTACGACGCCGCTATGCGCGAAAACTTTGTCATCACCGACCCCGAGGAGCGTAAAGCTATGATCCTCGCCGGGGTCGCGGAAATCGAAAAAGAGCTTGGCGCTAAGGTCACAGTCGATCCGGAACTGCTTGAAGAGAACGTACACCTCAACGAGTATCCGATACCATTCTACGGCAGCTTCGAGAAAGAATTTCTCGACATACCGGCTGAAGTGCTCATCCTTTCGATGGCGAAGAACCAGCGCTACTTCCCTGTCCACGGAGCGGACGGCAAGCTTATGCCGAACTTCATCGGCGTCAGCAACAACCGCGCCAAGGACATGAGCGTCGTGCGTGAAGGCAACGAGCGCGTTCTGCGTGCGCGTCTCTACGACGCGGCGTTCTTCTGGAAGGAAGACCAGAAAAAATCCCTCGACGACCACGCCGAAGAGCTCAAGAACGTAACGTATCAGGAAAAACTCGGCACCGTCTACGACAAGGTGCAGAGAATAAAGAAGCTCACGCTCTGGCTCGCCGAGACGCTCAAGGCCGACGTCGACATGGCGAAGCTCTCGCGCGCCTGCGACCTCGCGAAGGCCGACCTCGTCACCAACATGGTCTACGAGTTCTCCGACGTGCAGGGAATCATGGGCCGCGAATACGCGCGCAAGGCCGGCGAGCCCGAGGAAGTCGCGCTCGCTATCTACGAGCAGTATCTGCCGCGCTACGCCGGCGACGAGCTGCCCTCACAGATGGGCGGAGCCCTCCTCGGCATAGGCGAACGTCTCGACACCCTCTCCGCCATCTACAAGATAGGCATGGAGCCGACCTCGTCGCAGGACCCCTACGGACTGCGCCGCGCCGCGAGAACCATCAACGAGCTCATCTGGGGCCTCTCGCTCGACATCGACCTCGACGAAGCCCTCGGCATGGCGGCGGAACTGCTTGAGATGCCGCAGGAGCGCCTTGAGAAGCTTAAGGCCTTCATCGCGCAGCGCCAGCAGGTTCAGCTCCGCGAGAAGGGCTTCAGCCACGAAGCCGTAGCGCTTGCCGTGCAGACCGCGCCGTCGCGCCCGCTCCAGCTCTACCGCCTCGCCGAAGTCCTCACGAAGGCCGCCGGCGAGCCGTGGTTCGCGGAGCTCGTCACCGCCGCCGTCCGCGTAAAGAACCTCCTCGCGAAGGCGGAGGGCGAGCCCGGCAAGGTAGACCCGTCGAAATTCGTCGCGGACGCCGAGCGCAATCTCTACGAGGAGCTCGAGAAGCTCACCGGCAAGGCGCACGAAGCGGTGGAGAAGTGCGACTGGGAAACGCTCGCCGCGATAATGGCGGAGCTCGCGCCGGTCATCGCGCAGTTCTTCAACGACGTCCTCGTCATGGACAAGGACCCCGAGATCCGCGCGAACCGCATAGCGCTCCTCAGCGCCTGTCAGAAGTTCTTCATGCAGATAGGCGATTTCAGCATCTTGAAATAAGAGCCGTCTGTGATATAAATTATACTGTAGTCAATAACGGCCGGAGCCGTTAAATCAAACGATACATTGGGAGGTAACTTGATGTCGTCAACTAAGTACATCTACGATTTCAGCGAAGGCAGCGCGGACATGCGCCTGCTCCTTGGCGGCAAAGGCGCGAACCTCGCGCAGATGTGGAAGATCGGGCTTCCGGTGCCGCCGGGCTTCATAATTACCACTGAGGCGTGCCATCAGTACTGGAAAGAAAACGACTTCATAGCCGGAATCTGGAGCGACGTGGAAGCCGCCGTCGGCCGCGTAGAGAAGCTCACCGGAAAGAACTTCGGTTCCTCCGAGAACCCGCTTCTCGTATCCGTCCGTTCGGGAGCCCCCGTCTCGATGCCCGGCATGATGGACACCATACTGAACCTCGGCCTCAACGACGACACTGTGAAGGCCCTCGCGAAATCGTCCGGAAACGAGAGATTCGCCTACGACAGCTACCGCCGCTTCATCCAGATGTTCTCGGACGTCGTGCTCGGCGTGGATCTCGACAAATTTGAAAAGCGCCTCGAGCAGGCGAGAGACGCCGCGGGAGTCAAGGAAGACTACAAAATCCCGGCCGAAGAGCTCAAGAAGCTCGTCGAAGACTACAAGCAGATAGTTGCCGACGCCGGACACACCTTCCCGACCGACCCGTGGAAGCAGCTCCGCCTCGCCATCGACGCCGTCTTCCGCAGCTGGAACACGCCGCGCGCCATCACCTACCGCAAGATCAACAACATCCCCGAGGACTACGGCACGGCGGTCAACGTCGTAACGATGGTATTCGGCAACCTCGGCGACGACTGCGGCACCGGCGTCTGCTTCACGAGAAGCCCCTCGACCGGCGAAAACAAGCTCTTCGGCGAATACCTCATCAACGCGCAGGGCGAAGACGTCGTCGCGGGTATCCGCACGCCTATGCCCATCGCCTCGCTCGGCGAGACCATGCCGGAAGTCTACAAGCAGTTCTGCGATATAGCGAAGCTCCTTGAGAACCACTACCGCGACGCTCAGGACATCGAGTTCACGGTAGAGAAGGGCAAGCTCTACATACTCCAGACGAGAAACGGAAAGCGCACTGCCGCCGCTGCCGTCAGAATCGCCATGGATATGCTCCACGAGGGCCTCATCGACGCCGAGACCGCCGTTTCGCGCGTCGCCCCCGAGCAGGTCGAGCAGCTGCTCCATCCGCAGCTTGACCCGAAAGCCAAGCGCAACGTCCTCGTCAAGGGACTTCCCGCCTCTCCGGGCGCGGCCGTCGGTAAAGTCGTATTCGACGCCGACGAAGCGGCCGAGCGCGGCGGAAAGGGCGAGAAAATCATCCTCGTCCGTCCCGAGACCACCCCGGACGACATCCACGGACTCTTCGCGGCCCAGGGCGTCCTCACGAGCCACGGCGGAATGACGAGCCACGCGGCCGTCGTCGCCCGCGGACTCGGCAAGCCCTGCGTCTCCGGAGCCGAAACCGTAAAGATCGACCTCGCCGCCGAGACCTTCACCGTAGGCGACGTGACCGTCAAGAAAGACGAATACCTCACCCTCGACGGAAGCAACGGCGACGTCATAGTCGGCAAGATGGAACTCATCGACCCGCAGTTCGACGACAACTTCCGCGAGCTCCTCGACGACGCCGACAAGATCGCGAAGCTCCAGGTCTGGGCCAACGCCGACACGCCGGAAGACGCCCGCCGCGCCCGCGCCTTCGGAGCGAAGGGCATCGGCCTCTGCCGCACCGAGCACATGTTCATGGACGCCGACCGTCTGCCCGTCATGCAGGAGATGGTAGTCGCCTCGACGAAGGAAGAGAGAATCGTACAGCTCGACAAACTCCAGGTCATGCAGGAATCCGACTTCTACGGAATCTTTGAGGCCATGGAAGGGCTGCCCGTCACCATCCGTCTCCTCGACCCGCCGCTCCATGAGTTCCTTCCGACCAAGGAAGAGGACATCGAAGCTTTAGCTGCTGATATGGGAATCACTGTAGAAGCAATTAAAGAGAAATGTGCTGACTTACATGAATTCAACCCAATGATGGGCCACCGCGGATGCCGTCTGGCTGTTACCTATCCGGAGA
>UQVV01000214.1 GCA_900544635.1 uncultured Cloacibacillus sp.
CAACTTCAAGGAACGCATAGGCGCGTCGAAGATTTTGAAACGTTTCCCCTCCATGAGCCGCGAGCACCGCGAGGCGGTTCTTGCAGGCGCGGACCTCAGCCGCGCATATATCGGCGCGGAGAAGGTGGAGACGCTTTTCCAGCAGGGGCTTCTGCCCGGTTCGGAGGAGTACGCGAACGCTTCAAGCTGGGCGCAGGATTATCTCGGCGTCACGGAGGACGAATACAACGAGTCGATGCAGACGGGTTATGAGATGGAGCTCGCGGCCGCGAAGCTCTTCGACGCCGTGGAGTCCGCCGAGGAATCCAAAACCGGGGCGATATACGACGCTCTCGCGAAGGATATACGTTTCGCGCGCGACGGCATGACGCTGACGGAGGCCGAAGAGGCGGATATAAGCATCCGCGAGATACTGCGTAAAGATTTGTTCGGCATCGGCGTAAAAAAGAAAGAGGAGACCGAAGAGGCCGCTTCTGCGCGACGCGTATACGAAGCAAGCCGTATGCAGATGGAGGCGGAAGGGGTAGACGCCGAGACCGCGGCGGCGGATTCATATATAAGGGCTATGGCGTCTCACCGGCTTGCGCGCATGTACAATTCCGCGTTAAACGAGGAGGCGAGGGGCGGCAAGATTTTGCTCGCCGAGGATATAGAGCGGATGTTCCCGATCGTCATAGAGAAGGACGGCGCGGGGAAGGTTACGGGGCTGACGTTCCAGCAGACGGCCGGCACGAGCGATGCAGGTTCCGTGAGGAACGCCCCGTCTCTCTACGCCCAAGGCGACGCCGACACTACAGATATTATAGCAGGCCGGACAGCCGCATCAGGACGCACGTATCATCAGCCTTTGAATGACGGCGTGGATTTGAAGGCTAAAGTGGATATTATTATGTCGCATCGTCGCTTTACTAACGATAGCGCTATGGCTGTTAGAAATGGCGAGGAGCGGAAAAAATTCGTTTCGGAGTTAGTCGGCAGCTATGATAATGCCCTAACTGGCTGGAATATCAAGCTGTCGCAAAGCGGGGTTAAACATTCCATCTCATCCGCGATAAAAAATAAGAATATTGATTACGAAACATCTATCGAAATCGTTGCAGAACTACCGGCTATTATCAAGCATGCGGTTTTAATTGAATCGCATGACGATAGAAAGAATGCTTCGAACGTAGGAAAAATACACAGAATGTTTGCTCCTGTCTCTTTTAATGACGGGAATGATATTTATGTAGTTATGCTTACGGTTAAGGAGCTTGACGGAACATTCGACACTACGGTTGACGGAGTGTATAAAGCGCATGACGCACGCGGCGTAAAAAAGATATCCGACCCCAAGCCCAAACTACCCGCCCAAGAAGGGCATCCCGAAAGGAACGCGCCGGATATTTATAAAATAAGTATAGAAGAGATGCTGAAAAGCGTCAACGACAACGCTGGCGTTCCATACATTCAGCCGTCCCGCGGCTCCATCACGTTCCCGCAGTACGAAGGCGCGCCAGTCACTATCCGGCTCGGGAAGGACGCGGACCGTTCTACCTTCGTGCATGAGTTCGCGCATCTGTATTTCTGGCATCTTCGGAATCTCGCTTCGCTCGACACTGTGCAGAATAAAGCAACGTGGGACGGGCCGGAGGCGGAGTGGAACAGGGATTTGAAAGTTGCCTCGCGCTGGTGGGAGGAGAGCGCGGAGGACATCGCGCGCCAGGCGGCGCAGTTCGTCCCGGAGGGCGAGCGCGGCGGGCTTTCCGCCGATGGATTCCGCGCGTGGCTCGTCTCGGGCATGGAGCGGAAGAGCGCCGCTGGAGCGGCCTACGACCGCGCAGCGCAGGAGTATTTCGCGCGCGGCTTTGAGCGCTATCTCATGGAGGGCAAGGCTCCGGTGCTGTCGCGCGAGCTGCTTGCCGTCTTCCGCCGCTTCAAAAAGTGGCTCTGCGAGATTTACAGGGCGCTGACGGAGCTGGACGTGGAGCTGTCCGACGAGGTGCGCGGCGTGTTCGGCCGCATGGTCGCGACTGACGAGGCTGTGGAGCAGCTGAGGGCTTCGCGTATGGCGGACGATATGATCGCGGGCAGGGCGGGGCGCGACGACGCTGACGAGACCGACGAGGCGAACGCCGCTTTCGCGCCCACGCGCGAGCCGGAGCCGGAGTACGACATTGCTTACGACCCGTATGAGGACGCTAAGGAAAACGTGCTGGGCATTTTATTCTCCGAAGATACTCCGGAGCGGCGGCGCGAGATGGCTGAGCGCGCCGAGGAGATACGGCCGCAGGTGCTGCGCGCCGTGCTCGCCGAGCCCGGGTACAGGGCGCTCGCAATGATGGAGCAAGAGCCGGAGCTGAAGCTCAATCCCGAGGCCGTTGTTGATATGTTCAGCGAGACGGTGCTTTCGGCGATGCCGGAGGGCAGTCTTGCAGACGACGGCATGACGGACCTTGAGACGGCGGCGCGCAGCCTTAACTTCAACAGCGCGAAGGAGATGATCGACGCGATCGCCGGGCGGCGGTCGATTAAGGAGGAAACGGACGCGCGCGTGCGCGGGATCGTTGCGCGCGAGTTTACGGATACTCTTTCGTCGCCTGCGGCTATGGACGCCGCGGCGGAGGCCGCTCTTTACGAGAACGAGGAGCATGGCGAGAGGCTCGCGGCGGAAGCGGAGGCCAGCTTCGACGACGCGCTTGAGCTCGCCGCGCGCGAGGAAGAAGAGGAAGCCGAGTTCCGCGCTATTTTTGAGGCGGACGAAGCGGCGAGAGCAGAAAACGAAGATCCGGCGTCGAGGACGAACGTGGTCAAATGGATGCGCGCGCACGGGCGGCCGCGCTACTCGTATGTGGAGCGCGAGATGGGGAAAGAGGACGCGCAGACACTGCTTAAGCGTTACGGCCCTTCGTTCTTCTCAAAGGATGGACGCGGTCTAGACGATATAGCACAGGAACTGGACGGCATGGGCATCCATGTCGGCGGCGAGGCTGGGCTTTTCAATCTGCTTATGTCGGAGGCCGTGCCGGAGTCTCCTATAGAGCTGGCGCGCGAGGAGGCGCGGCGCGAGGTGATGGACGGCTACCGCGAAAGATACAAGAAACACGTCGCGAGGCAGGAGCGCCGCGCGGCGCGCAGCGCCGAGAGGATAAGGCGGATTGAGGCGAAGGCCGATGAAAAGACAGGCAAGGCCAAGGCCCGTTACAAGGCCGCCGCTGAACGGCTCAAGGAGCAGATGAAGGAGAACCACGACAAGGCCGTCGCTCTGCGTAAAGAAATACGAGCAAGGTATCAAAAGCGAAAGACGGAGCTCGAAGAAAAGTACAAGGCTATGGACGAACGACGGCGCGCTTCGTTTGTTGAAGAGCAAAGGAGAGAGCGCTCTATGCGGACATCAGAGCGTTATCTCAGGAGCCTAACTAGGCATATTTACGACAGAGAAAACAGGCGTAATGTGCTCGAAATTGCAAAACTGAATGCTAGAAACGTGGTTACTGGCATGAAAATTCAAGAGCTTTACGACGTTACGGGCTGGGTTCGGGTCGAGAAGGATTCCCGCGCCGCCGCGGACAGTGCGCTTCGCAATTTTGATGAGGAGGCTTTCCGTGCTGCAAGGCGGCGCGAGCTTTATGCGCACGAGATGATCCGCGCCATGTACC
>UQVV01000215.1 GCA_900544635.1 uncultured Cloacibacillus sp.
GGCACAGAAGATTTCCAGGGCGACATAATTTTTGTTAGAAAGTTAAATTAGTATATAACAAAAGCGAGAGCCGCGCGTAAAGGCTCTCGCTTTTTCTGTAATTCAGCGTATTTGTTATTCCCAGTTGTTTATGTCCGCTGCGGCGCCTTCGCCCTCTTCCTGTCCGTCGGCTCCGTAGGAGATTATGTCGAAGTCTCCGTGGTCGCCTGGGCAGACGTAGATGAAGTCACGGCCCCATGCGTCTTTGGGCATTTTCTTCATGTAGCCGCCTTCGGCGTAGTTGAGCGGCTCGGGCGGCATCGTGGGCTTCGTTATGAGCGCGTCGAGCCCCTGCGAGGTGGTCGGATAGAAGCCGTTGTCGAGGTAGTAGAGGCCGAGTATCTGTTCGAGCTGCGCTATCTGGGTCTGGGTCGTCTTGCGCTTCGCCTCGTCGCTCTGGCCCATGAGCCGCGGGCCGACGAGCGCGGAGAGCAGCCCGATGATTACGACGACGACCATTATTTCGATGAGGGTGAAGCCCCTGCGTTTTTTCTGTTTCGTCATTTTTGCACCTCCGTGAAATCTTCGTACATCTTTATATTACAGTCAGCGGCCTCAATTTTCAAGAATCGCCGTAACGCGCGCGGGCGCGCCTTCCGCGTCGGCTAGCGGCATCGGCAGCGCGGCTAGGAGGAAGGTCTCGCCCTCCGGCAGCGCGTCCAGGCCGCGCAGGTTTTCTATGATGAGCGCGCCAGCGCCGAGCAGAATCCGGTGTATCGGGTACGTCTCGCTATCTACGGCGTCGGCCGATATCGTGTCGAAGCCGAAGCCGCGCAGTCCGAGCGAAAGCGCGTATTCCGCGGCTTCCTGCGAGAGCGTAGGGAAGCCCGTCAGATATTCTTCTCCGCCGAACTTCTCTTCCCAGCCGGTGCGCAGGATCAGGAAGCCGGCTTCCGCAAGTTTGTCCGCGTGCGGCGCGATGTCGGAGATTTCGATCCCGCGCCCCGCCGCGCCGCGCACGTCCGCGAGCAGCGCGAGGCCCCAGAAGGTTTCCGGCGGCATCATGTCGA
Source organism: uncultured Cloacibacillus sp. (assembly GCA_900544635.1). Lineage (GTDB taxonomy): Bacteria > Synergistota > Synergistia > Synergistales > Synergistaceae > Caccocola > Caccocola faecigallinarum. The sequence continues at coordinate 1,050 of UQVV01000215.1, forward strand.
GCGTGACGCTTTCCGAACATAGGTGCGCGGGCGCGTCCATGTGCGTCCCCGTATGCGTGCAGAGCGATAGGTTCGCGGTGCGGAATCCGTCAGCTTCGAGCCGTTCTATCGCCGGCGTCATGTCGCCCGGAAAACACTGCATCCCGGGCGTTATTGTGCGGCTCAGGTCTACGATTTTCAAATTTTTCGCCCCTTTATGCTTTTTTACGTAATTTGTCAAAGTTATGCATAACTTACGGTTTGTATAGTATAATCAAAAAGTTTTTGCGAGGCTACATAGCTTTGGGGGAATCTTGATGAAAAAGGTGTTTTTCGCATTGCTCGCGCTTCTCTTCGCCGCGCTCCCAGCGCGCGCCGGAGAGCCGCGCGTGATGGAGTTCGACGTGGCCGTCGTCGGCGCGGGCTGCGGCGGGGCGGCCGCGGCCATTCAGGCTGCGCGGCTCGGAATGGAGGTCGCCGTCGTCGAAGAGTCCGACTGGGTCGGAGGGCAGATGACAGGCGGCGGCGTGTCGACGATGGACGACGTGAGGCGCACGCGCACGGGGATTTACGGCGAGTTCCTTCGCCGCGCCTCGGCGTATTACGACGCCCGCGAGACGCCTGTGAACACGTGCTACTGGGGGTCGGACACGTTCGCCTTCGAGCCGTGGGTCGCACAGATGACGCTGCTCGATATGATGCGCGAGGCCGGAGGCGTTTCGCTCTTTATGAAGACGCGCGTGCTTGAGGCGAAGATGAAAGGCGGGGCCGTCCGCGCGGCGCTGCTTGACAAAGAGGGGGAGAAGATAGAGCTGCGCGCGAAGGTCTTCATCGATGCGACCGAGGCCGGAGACTTCATCCCGCTGACCGGCGCGCGCTACCGTGCGGGCCACGGCGACTCGTCCGGCGAAATCGACGGAGTGATACAGGATATCACATACGTCGCGGTGATAAAGCGCTATCCCGCCGGAGTGCCTGAGGAGCTTAAGTTCAGACATAGGCCGCCGCATTACGAGGAGTACGCGCCGAAGTTCCGCGAAATCATAGCGGCGGACGGCGGAAGCTGGCCCGGCGACGCTCCGTTCAATATCAACGTATTCAAAGCTTACAGAGGTATGCCGGACATATCTAACCCCGCGAGCCCGCTGATAGACTGCGGGCGGCCCGAGACGTGGCCGCTGATCACGCGCAGCGCAGTGAACTGGGCCAACGACTACCCGCACCACCGCGGCGGCCTCGACGGGATGCCGGCGCGCTACCTTGAAGACAAGGAGTACCGCCGCGAGGCGGACCGCGAAGCGATGGCGAAGACGCTATGCTTCCTCTTCTACATGCAGAACGAGCTCGGCATGGCCGACTGGTCGGTGGACGACAGGCAGGGCTACGGCGGCTGGTTCGGCAACGACTGGCGCGAGTGGGACGAAATGCCCGATGATTTCGAGCCGATACTGCGCCACTTCCCGCCGTTCCCCTACATACGCGAAAGCCGCAGAATCGCGGGCGTCGAGACGATGACTGTCAAGGACGTAATCCGCGACATGAAGCTGGGACGTACGCTTGAGACCAAATCGAACGCGATTGCGCTCGGCGAGTACCCGACTGATATACACGGCCTGCGCGACAAGGAACTCCTCGACAGAGACCTTGACGAGGACGCTGCGATAATCCCGCCCGATACGGAATGGAAGGGCGGGCTCTTCCAGATTCCGATGGGCGTCCTGATTCCGGAGAAGGTGGACGGCCTGCTCGCGGCGGAGAAGAACATATCCGTCTCGCGCATAGTCAACGGCTCGACGCGCCTTCAGCCCGTGACGATGCTCACGGGGCAGGCGGCGGGCGCGCTCGCCGCTGTCGCCGTGCGCGGGGAGAAGCAGCCGCGCGAGGTGCGCGCGATCGAGGTGCAGTCGCCGCTGCTGGACGCGCGCGACAGGCTCTCGCTCTACCGCTTCGACGACGTGCCGCAGGACTCCGTGTGGTGGAAGGGCGTCGAGCTCTCGATGCTCTACGGCTACATCGATCCCGCATCCGAGGTCATATACGGAGTGGACAACGAGATGCACTGGCTCGAGGTCCGCGACGCAGTGCGCCGCGCATTCGGCCGCATGGAGTTCCCGCAGCGCAAGGGCTTCGACCTTGTGACGCGCGGCGAATTCGGCGCATGGCTGGGCGAACTGTTTAAGGACGAGCAGAAGAAACTGAAGCCGCTGACGGATAAATTTACCGGGGACGAGATAATGACGAAGGGCGAACTCGCCTCCGCTGTCGGAGAATTGATGCTGCTGAGGAAATAGCAGCAATACCGGCGGAATAGAACTAAAGCCGCGCCGCTGGCCTTTGGGCTCACGGCGCGGCTTTTTTGCGCTTCGGTGCGTACAAAAAGACGCGTACAAAAATACTATAGCTATTCAACTATTTAAGAAAACATCCCAGCCCGTCGCTCCGCGCTTGACGCGGAGCCTAGCGGCTTTGATTGCCATACGCCGCCGTATTTAACGACGCTCGTATAATACAGTAAAGCAAACAAAAATGAGGTGATTGTAGAAAAAGTAAGCT
>UQVV01000216.1 GCA_900544635.1 uncultured Cloacibacillus sp.
TCCGGAGATCATGCTGATGGACGAGCCCTTCGGCGCGCTCGACGCGCACACGCGCGTGCTGCTCCAGCGCGAGCTGCTGAGAATATGGGAGCAGGACAGAAAGACTGTCGTCTTCGTCACGCACAGCGTCGACGAGGCGCTTTACCTCGCGGACAGGATAGTCGTCATGACGGCGCATCCGGGCCGCGTGCTTGAAGAAATAGACGTCCCGTTCGAGCGTCCGCGCAGCCGCGCGACGAAGGGATACGGCGAGATGGCCGAGCGGATACTCGAACTTCTGGAACAGAACGAAAAATAGAAGGGAAGACGAATTATGAGCAATATCGAAAAGATAGACGCGATACTCGAAGAAATGCGCGAAGGCGTGCGCAACGGCCCCGTCCGCATAAAGGAGCTGAAAGAGGCGGGCGTCCCCGTCGTCGGCACCTACTGCACCTTCACGCCGTGGGAGCTGGTCAACGCGGCGGGCGGCGTCGCGGTCTCGCTCTGCAGCACGAGCGACAAGCCGATAGCCGCGGCGGAAAAGCACCTGCCGCGCAACCTCTGCCCGCTCATCAAATCGAGCTACGGCTTCGCGCTCACGGACACATGCCCATACTTCCATTTCTGCGACGTCGTTATAGGCGAGACGACCTGCGACGGAAAGAAGAAAATGTACGAACTGCTGAACGAACTGCGCCCGACGCACGTCATGCAGCTGCCGCAGGACGCGAAGCACGAAATGAGCCGCGAGCTCTGGAAGCACGAAATCCTCAAGCTCAGGAAGCTGCTCGAGGAGCGCTTCGGCGTCGAGATAACGGACGAGAAAATCAGCAAGGCGATCGCGCTGCGCAACAGAATGCACGCCGCGGCGCTGCGCTTCTACGACATAGCCTCCCTGCCCGTGCCGATGGTCTCCGGCAAAGAGATCATGCTCGTCTCGGACTTCCTGAAATTCACCTTCGACTACGAGGCGAGCATCGCGAAGGTCAACGAACTCGTCGACGCGATACTCGAAGCCTACGCGAACGGCCAGTGCCGCAAAGACATAGCGGCGCACCGCATACTGATAACCGGCTGCCCGATGGGCAAATCGCTCGAAAAAGTAGTCGACGCGATAGAATCCTCCGAAAGCCCCTCGCTCGTAGTCGGCTTCGAAAACTGCGGCAACCTCAAATGCACGCACTACAAGGTGCGCGAGGACATCGACCCGATCGACGCGCTGACGGAGAAATACATCTCCATCCCCTGCTCGGTGATGTCGCCCAACGGCGAACGCCTCGAGCTGCTGCGCGAATATGTCAAAAAATACCATGCCGACGCCGTCGTCGACGTCATACTCCAGGCCTGCCACACCTACAACGTCGAGACCTACACGATAAAGCAGTTCCTTGCGGGCGAGGGCGTGCCCTACATGTCCGTCGAAACGGACTACTCGCAGGGCGACGTGGGACAGCTCGCGACGCGCTTCGGAGCCTTCGCGGAGATGCTGTGATGGCGAACGTCGGAGTGGACATCGGCTCTACGGCGACGAAGTGCGTGCTCTGGGACGGCTCGCGCTTCGTCTATTACCTTACGCCCACGGGCTGGGCCCCCGCCGAAAGCGCCGAAAAGGCGGTGCGCATGGTCTGCCGCCGCGGACATATACTCAAACGCGAAGACGTACACATAACGGTCACGGGCTACGGAAGGAACATATTCCAGGCCGACCGGCGCGTCACGGAGATAACCTGCCACGCCGCGGGAGCCCACCGTCTCGCGCCTGAGGCGACGACTGTGCTCGACATAGGCGGGCAGGACTCGAAAGTCATAAGGATAGACGAGAACGGCAAAGTCCTAGACTTCCTGATGAACGACAAATGCGCCGCCGGCACGGGCCGCTTCCTTCAGAACATGGCCGTCCATCTCGGCTGCAAGCTCGCCGACTTCTGCAATATCCCGGAAGGGACTCCGCTCCAGCCCATCAACAACATGTGCACAGTCTTTGCGGAGTCGGAAGTCATCGGCCTGCTCGCCAAGGGCGCGGACAAAGACTCAATCTGCCTCGGCCTCCTCGACTCCGTCGCGCAGCGCGCGGCTAACCTTCTCTCCCGCGTCTCCGACGACGGCGACATCTGCTTCACCGGCGGCTGCGCGCAGAACCGCCTGCTCGCCCGCCTCATAGAACAAAAAACCGGCCGCCGCGTAATAACCCCCGAAAAAGCCCAATTCGCCGGCGCGCTCGGCGCGGCGGTGATGGAGGCTGTGAGGTAGCAAAAGCGCAGGACAATCCATAACGCGCGCGGCGGCTTCCAACCGAAGGATTTCGGCGGGAAGCCGCCGCTTTTTGCAAAAGAGCCGCGCCCGCTGCTGACTTTCAGCAAAACGACATTCCCGTCATGCCGCGCTCCGACGCTGTGCGCCGCCCGCCTTGCGGACATGACAGACTTCTTCGGCGTGCCGCTAGCGTCGAGCGCCCCCCATTTTTCCTTGTATTGCTCTGAATATTCTGATAAAATAAAAACAGCAAAAGAGATGAAAGCGGTGATAATCACGACAAAATAAGGGGGAATTGCTATGATAAAAATTCTTCTCGCCGTTATATGCCTGCTGCTGTTCGTCATGCTCTTCCTGCTCGTCCGCCGCTTCAGGCTGGAAACGATGCGGAACGGGCTGAAGCTCATGCTGGTCCGTGCAATGTCCGAAGCTGAGGCGCTTGAGGCCAGGCAGACGGGCGATGAGGAAGAGCTCGCAGTCGCGGATCTTCAGGCCGGAATCGACAGCGCCTCAGCCTCGCTCGCCGCGCTCAGAAGAATCAGCGGCTGGGTCGCGCTCTTCCTCATCCTTTTCACAGTCTGGTTCGTCATAGAGACGCACTGACGGACTTATATCTCTGATAAATTCACATAAAATTAAATAAAAAGCACAAAAAAAGTTCCCGGCGCATAACCGGGAACTTTGCGTTCATTATGGCGGGCCCGACCGGAATTGAACCGATGGCCTACTGCTTAGGAGGCAGTCGCTCTATCCATCTGAGCTACGGAAACGTATATGTCGCACAGGTGGCAATGGGCGCTAATCCCTCGCAGATGATTAAGGCCTTTAAGGAGGCTGAGGCTCACAAGGGACCTTCCGTTATAATTGCCTATGCTCCATGTATCAACCACGGCATTGCCTCCGGCATGGCTAAAACACAGGAGGAACAGAAAAAAGCTGTTGACTGTGGATACTGGCCTCTGTATCGTTACATTCCTGAAAACGCTGATAAGGGTGAGAAGGCGTTTATCCTTGACAGCAGCACTCCAAACGGAAAGCTTAGGGAGTTTATGATGGGAGAGGTACGTTTCTCCGGCCTAGCACGAACTTTCCCCGAAACAGCCGAGATACTCTTTGCACAGGCTGAGGAGCAGTGCGCGGCCAGATACGAAAAATACTGGAAGCTTTCACAGCAGTAAAAACAATAAGGTAACTCTAGCTTTCATATAAACAGCAGGGCGCACAAATATTTTTTGTGCGCCCTGTATCTGTTTTCTGTATATTTCAGCAGCCGGCCCTGTTCAGCAGGCAGTGGTACCGG
>UQVV01000217.1 GCA_900544635.1 uncultured Cloacibacillus sp.
GGCGCGAAGCTGTTTATTGTGGATTAGGCGGTCAAAAAACGCGTCGCTCTCCTGCCCTAGCGCGAGAGCGGACAAAAAGAGCCGAAGCGGTTTACCGCCGCTCCGGCTCCTGTGTATTGATAAACGGGTTTGACTTTACAACTGAAAAGCCGCCGCTCCCAAGCGCGGAAAATTCGCAGAGAGCGGCATTGTTCGTTTACTTTTTTGTTAAACGTATGCGGCGGACCGCCTGTTATATTATCAGCTTGCCGCCTTTGTTTGCTGCGGCGTCGAGCTGGTTGAGGACGTTGGCGCCGGCTACTTCGATTTTCGGTTTTTTCGCGGCTTCTTCGCGTGCGAATTCGCGGAGCTTCTGCTCGTATTCGGCCATCGACTTTTTGATGCCTTCGACGTCGCCCTTTATCCACTGGAGGATGCCGTCGGTGATGGTTTTGTACATGTCGTCGCTCGGCTCGTCCTGTATCACGCCGAGCTCTTTGAGCATGCGGTATTCTTCCTTCACGGAGTCGAGTATGTCTTCTTCGGTGATGAGTCCTTTTTTGTAGAGGGCTCTGTAGATTATATTCTGCTTGGTTTTGCTGTTTTCGTCGCTTGCGGAGAGGGCTTCGACGCGCTGGAGCAGCATCGATATTATCTCCTCAAGGCTTATCTGCATTGGTGCCGGCATTGTTATTCCTCCCGAACATAAATTTTCAGGCTACATTTTATCACAGCTTGCGCCGCGCAAAAGAGGCGCGCGGCAAAAATGTCTGTTTGTGCTAAAATCACGCGGAGAGGCGCGGCGTTCGGCGCGCGCGAAAAAACTGCGAGAGATACGGGGAGAACGGCGTTATGGAACATTCCGGGCATCCGGCGGACGGGCTGAAGTGGAAGCATTTATACAGGAAGGCCGAGGTTATATTCTTTTCCGAGTGGCGCACGCTCGTCACGTCGGTCGTCGCGATTATTATTTATTCGGTGGGGGTCGCGGCTTTCACGCTGCCGTACAGATTCGCCGACCAGGGGGTGACGGGCGTCTCGGTGCTCGTGAAGTACGCGTTCGGAATAAACCCGGCTTACACTCTGCTCGCGCTGAACGCAGTCATGCTCGCGTGGGGCGCGCGGACGCTTAACCGGCGCTTTCTTATCTGGACGGTGTTCAACGCTTTCTTCCTTTCGTTCGCGCTCGACCTAATGCAGACGATTCAGTTCCCGGTCATCGAGGACAGGTTTCTCGTCGCGGTGGTCGGCAGCGCGATCAAGGGCTTCGGCGCGGGGCTGCTTTACCGCCAGGGCGTCTGCATCGGCGGGCTGGATATCGCGATATCGGTGCTGCGCAAGAAGTACGGCCTCGAGATAGGCAAGATAAGCATTTATTTCAACATGACGCTGCTGCTCATATCCATCGGCATCATCGGGCTGACGAACGCGATGTACGGCTTCGTCTCCTGCTACGTGAACGGCATGGCGATGGACCGCGTGCTGTCGTCGTTCGAGAAGCGCAAGCTCGTCTTCGTCGTCACGTCGCACACGGAGGCGGTCGCCGAATTTATTTCGCATCATCTTGACCGCAGCTGCACGCTGCTGAAGAGCGAGGGCGGCTACAAGCATCACGCTGGCTTCACGATTATGACGCTGCTGCGCACGCGCGAGGCGGTCGAGCTGAAGGCGTTCCTCGCGCAGAATTATCCGGGAGCGTTCATGGTGCTCGCAGAGGCGGACGAGGTTGTGGGCCGCGGCTTCAAGCGCTGGCGCAACGTGTAGCGCGCGCCGCCCGGCGAAATTTACAAAACTGACGGCCCGCCGCACGGCGGGCTTTTTTGCATCCGCGCGGGGCTTACGGCGGCGCGGGCGCGGTTATATAATCTTCATATATGAACTTTGGAGGTCTCTCAAATTGAAATACACATTCGACGTGGCTTTCCTTCCGTGCGAGGCTCTCAAAAAGCACGACGCGCGCATAGTCGTCGACCTGCTCCGCGCGACGACGCAGATAACGACCTTCTTCGACATGGGCGGCGAGGTGCTCGTGCCCGTGACGGAGGTAGACGAAGCTTTCGCCATGAAGGAGAAGCTGGGCGAGGACTGGAAGATTATGGGCGAGCGCGGCGGGCTGCCCGCTCCTGGCTTCGACTTCGGCAACTCGCCGCTCGAGCTCCAGGCCGCTGGCGCGCCGGAGCACGCGATAATCACGACCTCGAACGGAACGCGCGCGATAATGCGCGCCGTGAAGGACTGCCCGCACGTGATAGCCGGCTGCGCGCGCAACGCGGAGGCCGCAGCCTGGGACGCGCTCTGCGCGGGGCCGTCGGTCGGGATTATATGCGCGGGGCGCAACGGCGAATTTTCGCTCGAGGACACAATCTGCGCCGGGATGCTCGTCGAGAAGCTGCTGGCGCTCGCGCCCTCTAACGGCGCCGGGGAGATGGAGCTGACCGACGGCGCGATGGCGGCGATGTCGCTGTGGCAGTCGATGGGGCCGGACATCACGGCGGTCTGCCAGGCCTCGACGCACGGAAAGATACTCTCGGGCCTCGGCTTCGACAACGACCTTTTCTTCTGCGGCGAAGTGGACGCGAGCTCGACCGTCCCCGTCGTCAAGGAAATTTCCGGCGTTCCGGCGATAGTCGGGCGCTGACGGCGCGGGCCGCAAATTACGGGGGACGCCGCAATGAACGCGGTTATTCTCGCATGCAGCTCGATGGCGCGGCAGGTGGCGGCGGCGCAGCGAAAGATGGGGACGGACTACCCCGTGCGCTGCGTAGACAGGCGCTACCACGCCGAGCCGAAGGAGATGCGCCTCAAGCTCATTGCGGCACTCGGCGAACTCGCGGGCGAGTTCGACACCGTCCTCGTCGCAATGGGCTTCTGCGGCGGCTCGTGGGAGTCTGTGTACGCGCCGCTGCGCGTCGTCGCGCCGCGCGCCGACGACTGCATCACGATTCTGCTGAACACCGACGGCGCGCCGCACGAAAATCTAAAAGAGCCGGGACACATCTACATCAGGGACACGGACACGGGCCGTTACTCGCTCGAGGGGCTGCGCGAATCCGTCTGCGAAAGGTACGGCCGCGAGCAGGGGCTCGCGCTCTTCGACAAATGGTTCGCGAGCTACACGCACGCGGACATAATCGACACGGGTACCTACGACAGCCGCGCGGAGGACTTTATCGCGCAGGCGCGCCGCGGCGCGGAAATCGCGCGCTGCGAGCTGCGCCACGTGCGGGGAAGCAACGTCGTGCTCGAAAAACTCGTCTCGGGACGCTGGGACGATCTGTTCGTCGTCGCGGAGGCGGGCGAGACGCTTACGCGCGAGATGTTCTTCCCTCATAAGGAACAGAAATGACGAAGGTGACGAAAATGGAGAATATCATAGGACGGCCCTTTAATTTCAGGATGCCGCGCGAGGTCATATTCGAGGCCGGGATTTCAAGCCTCGCGGCGCAGAAGGCGGCTCCCGGGCAGCTCGCTCTCGCTCTTCTCGTCATAGCCAGCCATGTAGCGCCAGTACACGTTGAGGCCGCTCACGCCGTACGCG
>UQVV01000218.1 GCA_900544635.1 uncultured Cloacibacillus sp.
TCTCGGGATGGATGGGACCGGTGACGCGCGCCGTCGCGGCGCGGCGTCCGGGGCAGCGCGCCGCGGCTGTGACGCTGCCGTGCCCCTACGCGAGCGGGCGCGAGGGCGCGCACGCGGGCACGATGCCCGGCGTCGAGCGCGTGATGAACTTCCGTGAGGCGATGCGCCAGGCGAAGGAGCCGGGACGCTCGCTCGTGCTTCAGCTCGGCGGCGACCCGATGTACGGCTGGGCGCTCTCCGCGAAGCTGCGCGTCCCGTGGATGATATACACGGCGCGCCCGCGCTGGCGCGGCAAGGTCGCGCACTACTTCATCCCCGACGGCGCGGCGCGCACGAGATTTGAGCGCGCGGGCGTTGCACCCGAGCGCTACACCGTCGTCGGCAACCTCATACTTGACAGCGTCGAACGGCCCGACGAGGCGAAGCTAGCCGCCGCGCGCGAACGTTACGGCGCGGGCTGCGAGCATATCATCGCCTTCATGCCGGGCAGCCGCCCGTTCGAATACGAGCTCGGCTTCGGCTTCTACTGCGAATGCGCGGCGCTCGTGCGCGAGCGTTACGCGGGCTGGCAGGCCGTGCTGCCCGTCGCGCCGACCGTCTCGGAAGAAATTCTGCGCGCCGGCCTCGAAAAGACCGGCCTCGCGTGGCGCGGCGAAGGGCGCGTCGAGGAGATAATCCTGCGCGACGGCAGCCGCGTGCCGCTCGTGCGCGAAGGGCAGTACGCCGCGATAGCCGCGTCATCGCTCGCCGTCGCCTTCCCGGGCACGAACAACCTCCAGATAGCCTCGCTCGGCGTGCCGCTGCTGATGATCGCGCCGCTCAACCAGGCGCACAACATCCCGCTAGACGGCATCCCCGGCGCTCTGCCGCGCGAAGGAGCCGCCGCCGTCGCGGTAAAGAAAAAGCTCGTCCACTGGTACAACGCCAAAAAGGAATACGTCTCGCTGCCGAACATGCTCGCGGGCCGCGCGCTGCTGCCCGAGCGCCGCGAGCTGATGACGCCCGAGAGCGCCTGCCGTTACATCGCCGAGCTCATAGAGTCGCCCGAGCGCCGCCGCAGGATAGCCGAGGGCTACGCCGCGCTCGACCTGCGCCGCGGAGCGTCCGAGCGCATAGCGCGCGAGATATGCGAATATTTTGAGGGAGAATAGAAATTTATCGAAGGAAAGGAGGCGGCGCGAGATGAAGCTCGGACTTGGCTTCGCTCCACGCAGGGCGTGACGGAGAGCCTGCGCGGAGCGTAACATCGTTCCGTTCCGCCCTGCGTTTTTGCAGAATAAAAACGCAGAGGAGGATATAAATGAAATATACGAAAATCGACCTGAACGAGTGGAGCAGAGGCAGGCTCTTCGAGACCTACATCAAAAACATGCGCGTCGTCATGAGCCTGACCGCCGAGGTAAACGCCGCGCCGCTGCTTAAATTCACTAAAGCGAACGGCCTCAAGTTCTATCCCGCGATGATTTGGGCCGTCGCGAAAACCGTCAACGCGCGCGGCGAATTCAAATACGGCTGGAACGAGCGCGGAGAGCTGATAAAATGGGACTTCGTCTCGCCCTCGTACGCCGAGTTCCACAAGGACGACGAAAACTGCACGAAAACGGTCACGGAATATTCCGGCGACCTCTTTGAATTTCACGCGCGATTCCTTAAAGACAGAGAAAAATACAAAAACAGCCGCGGCTTCGTCGAAAACCAGCCGCCGAACTTCTTCGACGTATCGTGCCTCCCGTGGCTGCGCTACCGCAGCTTCGACATGCACGTATTCGACGAGGGGAAATTCCTGGCTCCCGTCGTCACGTGGGGAAAGTACGAGCGCGAGGGCGAACGCCGCCTCATGCCGCTGACGCTGAACATCCACCACGCCGTCGCCGACGGCTTCCATCTCGCGCGGTTCTTCATAGAATTGCAGGAATTGATAGATTCGTTCGGAAGTATGTAGCGATATAAACACGCGGGCACGCCGTTCCGTCCGTCCCCGGATGCGGCGCGCCCGCTTTTTATCGCCTTCGTTCTGTTTTCACGTTTATATCCTCTGATCGCCCGCCGACCACACGTGTTTTTCGCCCGAGGCCGCGGCTGTGCACGAACTCGAGCTCTATCCCGCGATGATTTGGGCCATCGCGAAAACAGAAAACTACTCAAATATCTGCCGGTAACGCTCTTTCAGCTCCTCCGGGGCTGTTTCCATCACTTTCTGGCCGCACTTGGCGCCGGCTTTGCCCCAGATCACATAGCAGACCGTCTCCCATGCGTATTGCAGCACTTCCTCCGGGCCGGCTTCTGTTTCATCGGTGGGTTCATCATCCTCGTCGTCATCGTCGGAGGAAAAACCGCTTGGAACGATCTCCAACAGACGGGCTTTAGCTTCCAGCAGAGCGTCCAAACTTTCTGCGTTTGCCATCCATGCGGCATAGTCTTTGGAATATTTCATGTTCTGCATGGAGAGCACGCCGCGGACAAAAATGGGAACTGTATCGGCGGTAAAGCCGAACTGTTTCACATACTCCCGGAGGAATTTTTCCTGCAAGCGGGAGTGCTCGTCGTCGCAGAGGCCGAGATAATCCCACACCAGCTGCCGCCACGTCTGTCCCTGCATCCCCAAGGCGAACACGGCGAAGCTGCCGGGGAGGGCGCACTGTTCATCGTCCAGATTGGTATATTGCTCATACTGCCGCATGGCGAGACGGGCGTAACGTTCCAGCAGAGGATGAAGGGACGGATATTGAACGGCGCAGGCACAAAGCTGATTGATTCCCTTTTTGGGCAGCCCTGTGATTGACAGATATTTCTTTTCCGGCCCTTTGAATTCCACAGCGTAGCTGCGTGGAAAATCCTCCTGCGAAAGAAGCTCGCACAGGTAGTTCAGCGCTTCGCCGTAGCAGTCCTCCGTGCCGTCCTTGGCAGTGATGCGGATGACGGCGAAGGCGTCGTTGGCAGATGCGGTGAAGTGCTCTGTTTTCTTCTTTTGCAGAGAAAGCGGCAGTTTGCCGGTTCCGTTTTCTTTCAGCTTTTTCACCATATCCGGCCGGACTTTTTCGACCAATCCCAAAAGATAATTGGTATCCAGATATTGAAAATCCAAGCCATATACCTTATAGCTCACCGCCACATAACAGGCAAAACGCAGCAGCGGCTCCGGGACCTCCTCCGCACGGATACCTGGTTTCAGAGAATACTCTCGATTCCAGAGGTGGTCGTCTTCACGGCCTGTCACTGCAAAATACTTCTCCTGCAGTTCCCGTTCCAGCACCCCACGTAAATAGTGGTCGATTTCCCCCCACCGGCTTAGGCGGCGCAGGTTTTCGCTGAAGGCGACGGCCTGTTCCGCGTCAAATGTTTCGGCGCGCTGCGCTTCGGCCCAGTCCATCGCCAGATAGTGCACCCCAAAGGGCGCGCCTTCGCTGCTGACCACTACCGGAGGATAGAGAGAATCCAGGCGGGTGATCTTGCCGTCGATGGTGTCCTGGATGCACCGGTCGAAGAAGGGCTGCAGTCTCT
>UQVV01000219.1 GCA_900544635.1 uncultured Cloacibacillus sp.
GAGGTCGTCGTCTGCGACCCGCTGGTGGAATTTGCCGACGCACGTCCATACGTTCAAAAGATTCCTTCGGGCGCATATCCCGTTACGATATGCGTCGTGCCGAGCGAAAAATACGGAAAACGCTACGCCTGCGTCAAGGTCTCCGTCAGCGGCGAAAAGCCAGTGCGTTACGAGCTGGGCCTCTGCGGCGACGAAGAGTTCGACGAATTGCAGGACGGCGAATTCTTCGGCTTCTGCGTCGACGGGGGAATGGGCTGCGTCGCGGACGCAAAAACTCAGGAAACGTTCAAAAAATACTGGGAACGGCGCGAAAGCGAAGAAGAGGACATAGATTACTACAACGATCTCTTCTGCGACCTTCTTGAAGAAAACGCCAAAACGAACCCGGAATACCAGAGCAAGTACGGCGACTGGCTCAACTGGACCGTCCCGGGAACGGAGCTCAACTTCCCAATCTTCCAATCAGGCTGGGGCGACGGTGTCTATCCCGTCTACTTCGGATACGACGCGGACGGAAAAGTCTGCGGCGTCTACATCCACTTCATCGATGTGGAAGAGGAATACAAAGACGACGGCGGGGGAGATGAAGCGGAAGGATAGTCCCGGCCGTCATTCATACGGAAGCGCAGAAAAAACAGCCCGAAGCCGAAATCCGGCCTCGGGCATATTTTTTGCAGCTTGTCGGTAAATCTTACTTGCTCAGCCCTTCGACGAACTCCTTCATGCGCTTCATGCCTTCCTTGATGTTCTCCATCGAGCAGGCGTAGGAGAGGCGGATGTAGCCGGGCGCGAAGAAGGCCGTGCCGGGGACTGCGGCGACGTACTTTTCGTTGAGCAGCATCTCGCAGAACTTCATGTCGTCGGGCACGGGGCAGCCTCTGACGTCGGCGAAGACGTAGAAAGCTCCCTCGGGCTCGCGGACCTTGAGGCCCGGGATGTCGTTTATCATGTCGACGATGACGCGGCGGCGCTTCTCAAACTCGGCGCGCATCTTCTCGACGTCCTCCTCCGCGCCCGTGATTGCGCCGTAAGCGCCCCACTGCGCGATAGAGCTGGCGTTCGAGGTCAGGTGCGTCTGGAGCGTCGCCATCTTCGCGATTATTTCCTTCGGCCCGAGCGCGTAGCCGATACGCCAGCCGGTCATAGCGTAGGTCTTGCTGACGCCGTTGACGATTATCACGCGGTCCTTCGCCTCGGGGCAGGCGTTGAGTATGTTGACGTGCTTCGCGGGCGCGTAGGCGAAGCGCTCGTACATCTCGTCGAAGATTATCCAGAGGTCCTTTTCAATAGCTACCTCGGCGATCATGCGGAGCGTCTCCTCGGGGTAAATCGCGCCCGTCGGGTTCGACGGCGAGTTGACGACTATGCCGACCGTCTTTGGCCCTATCGCTTCGAGCAGCTTCTCCTTCGTCGGGATGAGCCCTGTCGACATCGTGTCGACGACCTTCTCGACGCCGCCCGCCATGTGCAGCTGCTCGACGTAGCTGACCCACGCCGGCGCGAAGAGCACGACCTCGTCTCCCTCGTCGACGAGCGCCTCCATCGCCTCGTAGAGCAGCGGCTTCGCGCCCGCGGCGACGATTACCTCGGCTGGCGTGTATTCGAGGCCGAAGCGGTTTTTGTAATAGTCGCAGACGGCTTTGCGCAGCTCGATGATGCCGGTGTTCAGCGTGTAGTGCGACTCGCCGCGCTTGATGGCGTCGATCGCCGCGTCGTTCGCGGCCTTCGGCGAGCCGAAGTCCGGCTCTCCCATGCTGAACGAAAGGACGGGCTTGCCCTCGGCCTTCATATTTTTGGCCGCGGCGGAAATGCTGACCGTAGCGGAGGGCGCTATGTTCAGGATTTTCTTTGAAAACTTCACTTTTATATCCTCCTCATCTTAAATGACAAGTTTATGATGATTCGCGCCGAAACGCGAAAATACAGTTATTATAATAGCATACGGCCCTTTTTGTAACAATGCTTCGCCTTATATTAGTTTCACGAAAATCATAAATATCAGCTTTGCTGCGCGAATTTGTGAAAGATGTTTACATAATTTCCTCATTTGTGCAGATTTGAATATCATGATAAAATATAGTCAGTTACCAGAAACACAAGCAACATAACGAATGGAGGAGTTGCTATGGAAGTACGTTTCTTTACACGCAATGTCGAACTCCCCGGAGACATTAAGGACTACATGGAGAAGAAGCTCGTCAAGATTGAGAAATTCTTCGACCGTATCCTTGACACTCAGGTCGTGCTCAACTACAAGCGGGGCATGAACGTGGTAGAGATAACCGCGAACGTAAACGGCGTCATCATGCGCGGCGAGGACTACGCTCCGGACCTCCGCAAAGCCTTCGACAAGGCGCTGAAAAATATAGAACGCCAGGTGAAGAAGCACAAGAGCTACCTCACCGACAGGGCGCGCATGAAGGTCCAGGACGTCTCCTTCGACATAGACCCCGAGATAATAGCCGCCTCCGCGCCGGAAAAAGAAGAGCCGCACGAGATCGTCAAGAGAAAGAAATTCTCCGTCGACGTCATGACGCCGCTCGAGGCGACGATGCAGATGGATCTCCTCGGACACTCCTTCTTCATCTTCAAGAACGACGAAACGGGCGAGATAAACGTAGTCTACCGCCGCGAAGAAGGCGGCTACGGCCTCCTCGAACCGAAATAAACATAAACGGATTCCGCGCTGCACAATTACAGCTGAAACGAAAGCCCCTCCGCGAGGAGGGGTTTTTTCTGTGCTCTGAGAAATTTTGCCGGCGTGCAGCTACGCGCGGCTCTGTTCGTACTGCAAGTCCTTGAAGTAGGATTTCAGGAAGCGCAGGAAGGTCTTCACCTCCGGGCTCATTTCCTTGTTCTCCGGCCACGTGACGAAGATGTTGCGGCGGCAGACTGGGTTGCGTATATGTATCAGCTTCGCCTTATGGCGCTGTATCTTCCCCCACGAGAGCTCCGGCCAGAGCGACACGCCGAGGCCGGCCTCAACGAGGTCGCGCAGCGTGTGCGGATTGTCGCTCTCGAAGGCGATGTTCGGACTGTACCCGCAAAGGTCGAAGAAGTGCGACATGATGGCGCGGAGCCTGTAGTTCTTGTTCAGCATCAGAAAGCGCTCCTGCTTCAGGTCGCGCAGGTCGACGGACTCGCACATCGAAAGCGGCGACGCGAGCGGAACGGCGAGCTTTATGTCCTCGCCGAGCACGAGCGTGCCGTTGCTCGGGAGAATGTCCGGCAGCGTTGCGGTGATGCAGAGGTCGAACTTAGTCACGGCGCTTTTCTGAATCAGATGGAAGTTGATGAGCGGCTGCTCCTTTTTGAATTTCGACAGAATGTCGGGAAGCAGCGACGAGGTCGCGAGGACGTTGAAGATGATCGTCGATTCCTTCGCGCCGGAGGCGACGCGCATCTCGTTCGGAAGGTTGTCCAGCGCGCCCATTATTCCTTTCAGCCTTTCTTGTAGGGCGCGTCCTGCGTTGTTGAGCCCCACTCTTTT